>JAZQMW010000073.1:0-3555 GCA_045627025.1 Treponema sp.
AACATATGTCCATTTGAGTAAAATGATTGTATGACTTCATAGTTTGATTTTCCCCTATGATGTGGTAGTTAATGGGTTAATTCATTCTATGAAGTTTTTTTATTTATTTCATCTGTTGCACTTGCAATTACAATCTACCGCTTTCCCCTCCTTTTTTATCTTTCTTATATATATTGATTTTCTTCTGTTGTTTCTTTTAAAATAATCTTTGAGGTTGATATGAAAACAAATGCTATGCGTATTCTTGACGGTCTTAAGATTCCGTATGAAGTGAGTTCTTATGAGGATGATGGTGAGCATGTCCTTGAAAGGGGTGCGGCGGTAAGGCTTGCTGAAAAATTGGGTGTTGAGCCTCTGACTGTTTTTAAAACTATTGTCATGCGCACGGAAAGTAAGGAAATTTGTGTTTTCTGTCAAAGTGCAATCTCTGAAATCAATCTTAAAAAAGCAAGGAATGCTGCTGGATGTAAAGAAATTTCTCCTGTAAAACCTGATGAACTTCTTGGGCTTACGGGTTATATCCGCGGGGGCTGTTCTCCTCTTGGAATGAAAAGAAAATTCCGCACTTTCATTGATGAAACTATTCAGCTGTGCGAGATTGTCTGTATAAGCGGTGGCCAGCGTGGTGTTCAAATCAAACTTAAACCTGAAGATTTGATTAATGCTACGGGCGCGGTTGTTTGTGACTTGGAATTATAGTTTTTTATTTTGTTTTTATATAAGGGTATGAATTATTATGTGTAAGAAACTGTCTGATATTTTAGGAAAAGATATTCTTTTTTTTGATGGTGGTACTGGAACTGTTTTGCAGGGAATGGGATTAAAACCTGGTGAATTACCTGAATCCTGGAATATTAGTAATCCGGAAAAAATTCAAAAACTTCATTACGATTACTATATGGCTGGGGCAAACATCATAAAATCTAACACTTTTGGATGTTTTACAACAAAATTTCCTCTCAACCTTGAAAAATTAATCCGAGCGGGTTTGGAAAACGCTAACATTGCCCGTCAACGAGCCATAGAAAGCGGTTGCAGCAATCTTTTTATCGCATTTGATATTTCTTCTACAGGAAAGCTTCTTAAGCCTCTTGGAGACCTTGATTTTGAAGACTGTATCAATCTTTATAAAAAAACATTTAGAATTGCATTTACATGTAACATTGACTGTGTTCTTATTGAAACAATGAATGATGGATACGAAACTAAAGCCGCTGTAATTGCTGCAAAAGAAATCATGGAAGAGCTTGATGTTTCTTTCCCAATTTTTGTTACAAATGTTTATGATAAAGATTGCCGCACATTAAGCGGTTCAACACCGGAATCTATTGTTGCAATGGTGGAAGGTCTTGGAGTAAGTGCCATTGGTGTAAACTGCAGTCTGGGACCTAGAGAAATGCTGCCGACTGTAAAAAGACTCTGCGACAGTGCATCAATTCCAGTAATTGTAAATCCAAATGCGGGATTACCAAAAGTAGTAGATGGCAAAACTGTTTTTGACATAAACTCAGATGATTTTGTTCAGACAATGAAAGAAATCTATCAATATGGAGCAAAAATTCTAGGGGGATGCTGCGGTACAACTCCTGAATACATAAAAAAACTCAGCACAGCGATAGATAAATCAACAAAAACAGATATTTCCACAGAAGCAAAAAAATCCAGAAAATGTGTAATTTCTTCAAACACAAAAACAGTTTATTTTGGAGATGAAAACAGACCGGTTTTAATAGGTGAACGAATAAATCCAACAGGTAAGAAAAAGTTTAAGGAAGCATTACGAAATAATGATATTCCATACATCATCCACCAGGGAATTGAACAGGACCAGGCAGGTGCAGTCGTCCTTGATGTAAATGTGGGACTTCCAGAAATTGACGAAAAAGAAATGATGGTAAAAGTGATGACCGAATTGCAGTCAGTAACAGAATTACCACTCCAAATTGATACAACAGATGAAAAAGTTATGGAGGCAGCACTCCGCCGCTATAATGGAAAACCACTTGTAAATTCCGTAAATGGAAAACAAGAAGTAATGGATAAAATTTTTCCACTTGTAAAAAAATATGGCGGCGTTGTAATTGGACTAACTTTGGACGAAAATGGAATTCCGGAAACTTCAAAAAAACGCATAGAAATTGCAGAAAAAATCTATAAAGAAGCAGCAAAATACGGACTTAACAAAAAAGACATCCTTATAGACCCTCTTGCAATGGCCGTAAGCTCTGATTCAAAGGCGGGACTTTCAACCCTTAATACAGTTCGTGCCATCCACGATATGGGCGGTTACACAAGTCTTGGTATTTCAAACGTTTCTTTTGGGCTTCCAAACCGCGAATTTGTTACTTCATCATTTTTTACAATGTGTTTGACAAATGGCCTCAGTGCAGCAATCATGAACCCGCTCCAGTTTGAAATGATGAAAGCTTACAAAACTTTCTGTCTTCTCAAAGGAATGGACGAAAACTGCATAGATTACATTGAATGGGCAGGAAAGATTGAAATTCCAGCAGGGGGAAGTCTCCCCCTCGCTACAGCCACTGACGTGTCTTCCGCTACCCCCTCTGCGGGCTCAAACGCCGCCCGCAACGCCTGCTTAGACTCACAGCTCTCAAACGCAATAATCAAGGGACTTAAAGCAGACGCTGCATCACTCACAAAAGAACTGTTACAGACTACTGAATCACTTAAAATAATCAATGAACATCTTATCCCCGGTCTTGATTTTGTAGGAAAACGTTTTGAGCAGAAAACAATGTTTTTACCTCAACTTTTAATGGCCGCTGATGCTGCAAAATCTGCATTTTCAGAAATCAGATCTTTTATGGAAAAATCTGGAAAAAAAGGAAATCCAAAAGGAACGATAATCATTGCCACTGTAAAAGGTGACATTCACGACATTGGAAAAAACATAGTGAAAGTTCTTTTGGAAAACTATGATTTTACGGTCTTAGATTTGGGTAAAGATGTTCCACCAGAATCTATTGTTGAAGCATGTAAGAAAGACCATGTGGAACTGGTGGGACTTTCTGCGTTAATGACGACAACTGTTGGCGCAATGGAAGAAACTATCAAATTACTGAAAAAAGAATGTCCTTGGGCAAAAACCTGCGTTGGTGGTGCCGTAATGACACAGGAATATGCCAATCAGATTGGTGCAGACTTTTACGCAAAAGATGCCATGGACACTGTAAGATACGCGAGTTCTGTATTTGGGAAATAATAAAGGATTTCTCTACATAAAGAAGTCCTCTACATCATAAAAAAGGGATGAAAAGAAAAAAAATTGTTTAGAGCATAAAAAAGGCTGACCGCCAAAAGGATTGCGACGAGCATTCCTTTAAACGGTCAGCCTTTTTTTATAAGGTGATTGCGGCTTCATGTACTTTACAGCACACAAAAGCCACAAAATAAGACCTAGTCAGATTCTTCAGTTTCAAAACTTGTTTCTTCAAGTTGAGATTCCTGTTCTTCTTCAAGACGGCGTCTTTCAAGAAGTTCATTCATCTGAATATCAAGATCCTTATCACTATCATCATAAAGTTTAATATCTTT
>JAZQMW010000074.1:0-58474 GCA_045627025.1 Treponema sp.
CTGCCATCGCCCGACAAAGCACCATTATCACCGCTTTCATTTGTAACAAATGAAAAATATGCAAGAGTCTGGTCATCACTTTCATAAGAAATGGTATGACCGTCTTCTTTTGGAGGATCGAGATAATAAAAAGTATCAAGACCACATGAAGAAAGAGAAAAAAAACATAAAATGAAAAAGAAATTTTTTTTCACGAAAACTTCTGTCAGCTTAAAAAAATATCTTGAAGATGAAGACATCTCCAAGATTACAGAACACTCAGACACAAAATCAAGTGTGACTAAAAATCGACAAAATGATTTGACCAATTCAAGAGAACCAATCAAACCACATGCATTTAATTTATTTTTCCGGCAGTCTTCAATGCTATGAGCCTGCTCTGTGCAAGGTTTGCCCAAACATCATTTGCAATTGTCTCTACAATTTTCTGATATGCCTGTTCAGCCTTGTCATATGCACCAAGTTCCTCATTTACGCGTCCAACATTGAAAGCTGCATGTGTCGCAAGGTAAAAATAATCTGCGGAAGCGGCTTCCTCGTAAAATCTGACGGCATCCTCTTTTTTACCGAGTTCTTCACAGCACACAGCCGAATTGTATTTGCAAATCGGGGAAGTATAATATGAAGTTCCAAGAGATGATGCAGCCTCATAATATCCGAGAGCCGTACCAAAATCTTTTTTCTGGAAAGCAACATCAGCAGCAAGCATGTTTGCGCGAACGCCAACAATATTCTTTTTGCAAAGATATGGAGACACAGATTCCATCACGGCAGCCTGTCTTGCCACAATTTCAGATTCTGAAAGATTATCCGACTTTGCAGTAAATGCATATTCTGCAGAATCAAGCACTGCAAGACCCTTCTTTATGCCAGACTCGGAAACACCAACTACGACAGCAAAAGCCACAACTGCCACAACCAAAAGCAACAGAATGGAAAGAAGAACCTTTCTGTTTCCAGAAATGAATTTCTCAATCTTTTCTGTTCCGCCAACACTGTTATTTGCCTTGTTAAACATTTTATACTCCAATTCAAAGTAAAAACTAGTGTACACATTATATAGCAAAAAAAGGCATTGGTCAACAAATTCCATCAAGAGGAAAAGAATGTTTATCGCTGAATGTCAAGGTCAGTTATAAGCTTTGAGACATATGTTCGCTGGACATCAAGAATGCGTGCCGCCGCAGTCTGATTCCATTTCGTTTCGTTGAGAACCTGGATGAGATAGCTTCTCTTAAATTTATTCAATGCATTTTTGAGGCTTCTGTCTCCGTTAAGGTCAATATCGGCCAATGAAGGCACGTATTTTCCTGAATAAGAGGAAGATGCATCACTTGAAGGCAAATTCCGTTGAGAAATCTGAAGATCGCATTCCTTGATGAAGGGAGGGGTTCCGATGATGCACGCACGTTCTATCGCATTTTCAAGCTCTCGGATGTTTCCGGGCCACATATACGAAAGAATGAGTGTCTTTGCACCTTCAGACAATCCGACAAAATCCTTATGCGTTTCATTCTTGAATTTTTTAAGAAAAAAATCACAAAAACCCGGAATTTCATCACGACGTTCCCTTAATGGAGGAACATTAATCGGAAGAACATTAAGGCGATAATAAAGGTCACCGCGAAAAGTTCCTTCCTTGACCATGTTTTCAAGATTGCGGTTTGTAGCGGCAATAATCCTTACATCGACAGAAATCGTATCGCTCGAACCTACTCGCTCAAACTTTCTTTCCTGAATTACGCGCAAAAGCTTTGCCTGAAGGCTCAACGGAAGCTCACCTATCTCATCAAGAAAAATAGTGCCCTTGTCGGCAACCTCAAACCTTCCTTTTCTGGAGGAAACGGCATCCGTAAACGCACCCTTGACATGACCGAAAAGCTCCGATTCAAGCAGAGGAGGACTTAACGAAGCACAACTGACACGAACAAAAGGCTTGTCCTTTCTTGTACTCAAAAGATGAACCTGCTCCGCAAAAAGTTCCTTGCCAACGCCACTTTCACCGACAATAAGCACTGATGAATTTATGGATGCAGCTTCCTTTATGTTTTCTATGAGAGAAAGCACAACAGGATTTTTTGCAAAAAAAGGATGGTAGTCTTTTCCAACATCAAATGCATTCTGGAGGATTTCAAACTGATTTTGCCTTTCCCTGTAATTGACGGAATTTAAATATGCCGTAATGGCCTGCTTTCCAAAAAGAGTCAAAATTTCAAGGTCATCTTCCGTAAATCCTTCATCACCAATCTTGTTTCGCAAGTCTATGACACCAAAACAATTTCCCTGAAACATGAGGGGAACGGCGAGAAGATTTCTAATGGGATAATCGATTTTTCTAAATGTTTCTGCGTAGAAACGAGAATCAGAATTCGGATCATCAAGTATTATGGGTTTCTTATTTTCAACAACCCAACCGATGATGCCGTTTCTGGAAATAGGCATTTTTTTCAGTTCCTGGCTTTTGACACCAAGACAAATTGCAAACTCAAGAATTCCTTTTTCCTTATTGTTAAGGACAAAGGCGCCTGACTCACACTTAACCAACGCCCTTACTGATTCCATGATGGAAAACAGAAGAACGTCAGGGTCTGCATAATTCAAGTTTATCTTTGAATTAATTTCGATGAGTGTCTTTAACTTGTCTAACGATATCTGTTTTGAGTCACTCATCGAATATCTTTACTACTCTGCCTGATCCTTCAAGCTGTCGCCGATAGTATATGCACTGTCATCATTGTTTGTCGACATGTACTGAGAGATCTCTGCCCTGTCCTGAGCACGCTTGTACTCTTTTACGGAGAATGCAACTCTTTCTCTTTCTACATCAATTGAAACAACAAATACATTTACCTTGTCACCAACATTATACTTCTTAACGGCTTCCTCAAAAGGAACATCCTTGTCATCACTGAGATTTGCCTTGTTGACAAGACCTTCAATACCGTTTGGAGCCTTTACAAAGATTCCGAAATCATTGATTGAAGTAACTTCACCTTCAAGTGTTCCGCCAACCTTGTATTCTTCAGCAAATGCCTTCCAAGGATTATCAGTGAGCTGCTTTACTCCGACACGGATTCTGCGGTTCTCTGTATCGCACTCTGTAACGATAACGTCAAGAGGCTGATCAACCTTGATTTCGCTTCCAGGATGCTTAATCTTCTTTGTCCAAGAAAGATCTTCACCTGCGAGGAATGCATCAATGCCTTCTTCAAGCTGAACAAAAGCACCACTGTTTGTAATCTTTACGACTTTTCCAGAAACCTTTGTTCCAACACCATATTTGTCAGAAATTGTATCCCATGGATTTGCAGTTACCTGCTTCAAACCGAGAGATACGCGTCCTGCCTGAATGTCATAACCGAGAATCATGCACTCAACTTCATCTCCGTCCTTAACCATGTCAGACGGCTTGTTGATTTTCTTTGTCCAGCTGAACTCAGAAATATGTGCAAGTCCCTCAATGCCTTCTTCAAGCTCGATGAAAGCGCCAAATTCAGTAAGCTTTGTAACCTTGCCCTTTACGACATCGTTTA
The DNA here is from genome assembly GCA_045627025.1 of Treponema sp. Classification (GTDB taxonomy): domain Bacteria; phylum Spirochaetota; class Spirochaetia; order Treponematales; family Treponemataceae; genus Treponema_D. Next base: position 3,534 of record JAZQMW010000074.1, read on the forward strand.
CATGATACTTTTCTTCGAAATGTACCCATGGATCTTCGGCAAAATGCTTGAGAGAAAGATTGATTCTTTTTCCCTCAGGATCAAGACGAATAACCTTGAGCTCGATTTTCTGGCCCTTCTTTACGAAATCCTTTGGACGTGTAACATGACCCCAGCTCATATCATTGATATGAAGGAGTCCGTCGAAACCACCGAGGTCAATGAATGCACCAAAGCTTGTGAAAGACTTAACTTCACCAGTAACGGAATCACCAATCTTAACTGTATCGAAGAACTTGTCGCGATTTGCGTTGATTGTTTCCTCAAGATACTTTCTGCGGTTTACGACAACATTGCGTTTTCCGTTGCTATACAATCTTTCTACATAGAACTTTGACTTTATACCTAAAAGCTTGTCTTCCTTTTCTACTTTCTGGGCATCTGACTGGCTGATTGGGAGGAAAGCACTGATTCCGCCACCAAGATTAACCATGTAACCGCCCTTTGTGAGAGAACTGATTGTTCCGTCTACAGGAGTCTTCTTTTCAGCAGCAACCTTGAACTCTTCCCAAAGACGTTTCTCATCTGCCTTCTGCTTTGAAACTACAGGTCCGTTCTTTCCGAACTGACTTACGAGGAATACTGTAATCTCATCGCCTTCCTTAGGCAATTCTCCGGCAAATTCACTTACCGGAATTTTTCCTTCTGACTTGCAGTTAACGTCAACGAAAACTGTGTCATCTGTAACCTGAATAACGGTAGCCTTTACATTTGCTCCGTCTTCTACTGGCTCCATCTTATTGATAGATGCTTCTAATTGTGTATGAATGTTGTCTGAGCCCTGTACAACGTTCTTGTCCACTTCCTTTTCCATAGCAAACCCTTTTGATTTAATTTTGTCTTTAATTATGGCACAAACATCGTTTATCGTCAAGTCGGATGTGTCAATATAAACGGCATCTTCCGCCTTTTTTAAGGAACCTTCTTCCTTGTTCCTGTCAAGAGCATCCCTTTCCATGATGGCTTTTTTCACTTCCTCGAGCGTCAATCCAGAAACACCCTGGTCAAAACGCCTCTTTGCCTGAACGTCAATGCTTGCATCAAGATATATTTTTACTTCCGCATCAGGAAAAACGACAGTCGTCATGTCACGACCTTCGCAGATTATGTCCATGCTTTTGACAATTCTTCGCATCGTGTCATTAACATAATGCCTCACGTCGACAATGCCTGAAACAGCGGAAACCCTTGCGTCAACCTTATCCTGATGAAGAAGGGATTCAACATCAACTCCGTTTAGGATGAGATGAGAATTCCTGTACTCAAGCTTCTGCCTCCTTGAAAAATCAACCACAGCCTTTTTATCTGAAAGATCGATTTTCTCATCAAGAAGAGCGAGCGTCAGCGCCCTGTAAAAACTTCCACTATTCAAGAAAACCAGACCAAGATCATCGGCGATTTTGTGAGCAACAGTGCTCTTGCCTGTTCCTGCAGGCCCGTCAATAGCAACAACCATATGAAACCTCTTTATGAAACCTCCTTTTTTTTGCGGAGGCAACCTTAAAATGCAAAACAAAGCCCGTGTTTTGCGACATTCAAAATGAAACAGAAAACCAAAACGGGGTTAAAAATCAAACCCCGACACAGTTTTCCGACAAATCAACAACATCAGTTTTTGCAAAGCTTCAGGAGGGACGACACTTCATCCCTTGTAAGTTCCCGATACTGTCCAAACTGCAAATTTCCAACACCGACACAGCCTATGCGGATTCTCATGAGGCTTTTTATGCCGACTTCCCTGCTTTCAAACACGCGTCGAATTTCACGATTCTTGCCCTCCACAAGGACTATGCGCATTCTGTGCGAATTAAGCTCACGGGCATTCTTGCACCTGTAGAAGACATTGTCAACACGGACACCCTTTTCAAAGCTTTCCGCAAGGTCTCTCGGCATGGGAACGCTAGTATCCACGATATACTCTTTTTCAAGCTCTGCGCTCGGATGAGAAAGCTTTCTGGCAAAATCGCCGTCATTCGTAAATATGATTACGCCGGACGAAAACATGTCAAGCCTGCCGACATTATAAAGCCGTTCCGAAAAAGACTCCTTGAGAAGGTCCGCGGCAACAGGCCTGCCCTTTTCATCACTTGACGAGCATACATAACCTGCAGGCTTATTGAGGAGAACATATCGCTTAACCTCCTCAGGAAAAATTTCCTTTCCGTCAACAGTCACCGAATCAGAAGGAGAAACTTTCGCACCAAGCTCTGTAACGGAAACACCATTTACAGAAACCCTTCCATCAAGGATAATCTTTTCGCTTGCACGACGGCTTGCGACACCACAACGTGCCATATACTGCTGGAGCCTCATCATGCTTTTTTCACCACATACACCATCTTCTATTTTATCTTGCAAGTTCAAACCTCTCGACTTCTTTTTCATCAAGCTGAGGAAGATCCTGAATGCTCTGCAAATGGAAAAACTCAAGAAATTCCTTTGTAGTACTGTACATGACAGGTTTTCCAGGAATATTTTTCCTGCCGTCTTCCTTTATGAATTTTCTTTCAAGGAGAACACGCATCATGTTGTCGACATTAACATGCCTTATGCTTTCAATTTCGGCACGGGTAATCGGCTGGCTGTATGCAATTATGGAAAGGGTTTCTATGGCAGCCTTGCTGAGCCTACCCTCATTTTTCTTTCCATAACGTTCCTTGACAAGCTCAAAGCATTCCCTTTTCGGAGTAAGCATCCATCCGCCTATGATTTTGGAAAGCTCAATGCCGCTGTCCGCATTCTCATATTTTTCACGAAGACGGTCAAGACAATCCTCCACGACATGTACGGCAAGATTCGATATTCTCGAAAGACTCTCCGCATCCTGAGGTTCACTTTCCAAAAATAGGACAGCCTCAAGAAGAGCCGTTTCCGTATCAAGATTCAGTTTTTCCCCGGAATCTTCACCGCCATCATTTTCTGCATCATAAGAATAAACCGTTTCACGAAGCTCATCAACTTCATCTTCCGTCAAGCCGCCTCTTTCTTCCTGCATATCTTTATATCCCCAAACATTTTATTTTGATATATGTCTATCATCTTTGCCTTGCATGCTTCAAGAATCGCCATGAACGCACACACGACATCAAGCTTGTTTCCGCGTCTCGTAATCAAATCCGTGAACATACACCATCCCCTGTCCTCAATATATTCCTTTATAAGCGCTATCTTCTCATTCGGAGAAATGTCCTCATCAAGAGAAATTCGAACATCTGCATTCACGCTCGTAAGCCGAAGGTATATTTTCTGCATGTCCTGCAAAAGAGACCACGTGTCTATTTTCTCCCATTGGGATTCCTCATCAACAAAAGGAAGCGTGCGTTCAATCTTTTTCCTTTCAAAACTCCACTCGCTCTGTTCTTCCTGCTCTTCCATGAGAACAGAAAGCTTTTTAAACTTCTGGTACTCGATAAGCTGCTGCACAAGCTCATCCCTGGGGTCTTCCATGCTCTCGTCGCCATCATACCTTACTTCAACAGGAAGAAGCATCCTGCTTTTTATGCATATAAGCTTTGAAGCCCAAAGGTAGAAGTCCGAAAGATCCTGCAAGTTAAGCTCCACGGCATAATCAAGATAATCAAGAAACTGCTCTGTTATTTCCGAAATCGGAATGTCATACACGTTTATCTTGTTTTCCCGAATAAGGCTCCAGAGAAGATCAAGAGGACCTTCAAAAGTTCCTGCGATAAATTTTCTGGCTTCCTTCTGATTTTCCTGAACATCACTCATAAAACCATCTCCACACCCTGTTCACCAAGAGAATCAAGCTTTTCCGTAAAACCAAACGTTTCGCAAGGAAAGCAGCCTTCATATTCAGAAGGATTCGAATTCAGCACATCGACAAGAGGAACAAGCACAAAAGCCCTCTCAAACAGGCGCTCATGGGGAATCACAAGATTTTCTTCATTTACGGAGATTTTTCCAAAAAGCTCAATATCAACATCAAGAGACCTTGGCCCATTACGGATTTCCTTCAACCTGTCGCGTCCGAATTTCTTTTCAATTTCATGAATGTCGTCGAGAAGATTTTCCGGAGAACCGTCATAATCTCCTGCGACAACCATATTGTAAAAATCGTCCTGATCTTCCACATACATGGCTTTTGTCCTGTACACATGCGATTTTTCCATACGAGAAAGAATTTTTTCAAGCTCCGCAACGGCACATGACAAAACATCCATGCACGACATGTTGCCAAAACATCTGTTGCTTCCAAGACCAAGCACGACTTTCATATACTAAAACAGCTCCTCTGGAGAAGGATTGTCTTCAGCGGCAGCCTTTGCAAGATTCTGTGTTTTTGCAGATTTCTTTGCATCAGCATCCTTTGAAGGGGAAACCTTGGATTCCGAAGTTTCTTCCTTGGTTTTGTCAGTCGGAAGATTTCCCGTACCGACACCCTTTTCACGCATTTGCTTTTCATACTGAAGAATCTGTTCACGCGACACCACATCGCCTTCTTTCGTGCGAAGTACAAGACCCGGGAAAATTTTCTCACGAAGCGTATTTTCAAGCTCTATCCTATAGTCAGGATTTTTTTCGATAAAGTTTACGACATTTTCCTTACCCTGACCGACTTTTTCCTCACCTCGAGTATACCACGCACCACGCTTGTCTATGATTCCATGCTTTACGGCAGAATCAAGCACTGACGCAGAGGCAGACACACCTTTTCCGAAATATATGTCAAGCTCAACCTTTCTGAATGGAGGCGCAACCTTATTCTTTACGATTTTTACGCGGACACGGTTTCCGATGGCTTCATCATCTCCCTTTCCCTCTATGGATTCTATCCTGCGTATGTCAAGTCGTATTGATGAATAAAACTTAAGGGCATTTCCACCTGTCGTCGTTTCAGGATTTCCAAACATGACTCCGATTTTCATGCGTATCTGATTGATGAAAATGACAATGCACTTTGACTTTCCGACAATTGCAGTGAGCTTCCTCAAAGCCTGACTCATGAGGCGTGCCTGGAGACCCATGACGCTGTCGCCCATCTCACCCTCGATTTCCTTCTGTGGAGTAAGGGCAGCAACAGAATCGACAACAATAACGTCAACCGCACCGGAGCGGACAAGATTCTCGCATATTTCAAGGGCCTGCTCTCCCGTATCAGGCTGAGAAACCCAAAGTTCGTCTATGTTGACGCCAAGATTTTTCGCATAAACAGGATCAAGCGCATGCTCGGCATCGATGAAAGCCGCAATTCCACCCAGTTTCTGAGCTTCCGCCACGGCATGAAGAGCAAGCGTCGTCTTGCCTGAACTTTCAGGTCCATACATTTCAATAATACGTCCGCGCGGATATCCTCCGACACCAAGAGCCTCATCAAGCAAAATGGAACCGGACGGCACAACATCAACATTAGTGTCAGCCTTCGTTCCGAGTTTCATCAGTGAACCTGTTCCAAACTGTTTTTCAATCTGCAAACGGGCAGCTTCCAAAGCCTTCAATTTCTCCGACATATCCGACGGAATTTTTTCTTCAACTTTAGCCATAGAAAATCCTTATAATATTTTTGTACCGCAAACAGTCCGCCATGAAATGACAAAAATGTTTCTTGCGGCGGAAGATTCAAAACAGATTTTAAAGCTTCCACATATATTATTTGCATCAAAAAAACAATTTATGCAAAATTATGCGTAAAGATAGCACAAAAGAAGAAATTTTTCAATGCCAAAACAAAGTGCATTTCCAAAAATTACTTTTCGGGCGACTTGGGCAGGATACGGGATTCCAAATTAAGGGGAAAATAATCGGCATTCCTCTTGATAAACTTATTTTTTTATCATACGATAATATTATTAGACATTTTGGAGATTTTCACATGAAAAAAGTAATGACTTTTCTATTAACCGTCTTACTGACAGGTTTTACCTCTGCACAAAACGCAGAATTTAAAAAACTTCTTGCCACAGGCAGGGAGTATGAGAAAAAAGGCGAATATGTATATGCGCTCGGATACTATTATGATGCAATGCAGTCTGACCTGAAAAATGCACATGAAGCTTTGGACGCATTTCAGAAAATCACGAATGCGCTTCAGGAAGGAAGGCCTGGACTAAAAAATTCCTATACAAAGAACGCCCTCCATACAGAATACGTGTCGCTTTTAAAGAATGCGGACAAATACTGGACGGAGTTCTTTTCAGACGCATACACCTATCGGGCACACATAAGCGGTATCGATTCAAGGAAAAACAACAGCACGGGCACAGGTGTCTATGTGGCCCACGTCAGAATAGAAGGCATGAGCGCAAAATACAACGACATCATGACGCCGCTTTTAAAGGGTCTCAGGATGAAATGGACAGGCAACTGGGTTGAAATTCCGGGAACATGGCCTGCACAGCCGCTCACATACGAGCCAGAAGACACTTACGAGAATACGGGAGTGCTTTTTTACACGGATTTTGACAACATGCAGCCTGTTGAAATGAGGACAAACCGCACGACAAAGCAAAACGAATACACGGCCCTTTATGACAAAAGATATACGGTCTGGAATTTCGGAGGCTTCCCTGAGTCAGAAAGCGATGAACTCAAAACAATGATACAGCTGGAACTTGCCATAAACAACAAGGATACCGGAGACGAACTCATAAGCTCAAAAAAGACACTCATAAAGAATTTCGGAACAAAAAGCGAAGATGACCATTACTACAACAACGTAGAGATAATGGACGTTCCAAAAGACGTGATGCAGATAATAGATGAGGGAAAGGCTTCCGTTTCAATCAAGCACATATATCTTAAGCATGGAAAACCTACGCTCGAAGACCTAATTGAATACACAAAAAACAAGACACAAAAAACTTCAGATCATACGGAATTCGCAAAATCACTTGCAGAATCTGATTACAACGAAATGAACCCTTCAAGGGCAGGAAAGGCTCTTGTATTCAACACGCAGTCCCAGGCAGAAGAATACTACTACCAGGAATCCATTCCACACCAGATTCATGCCCTCAATGCAAACTACGGCTGGATACGCATTTCTGACAAAAACCTCAATGTAGACGCAGAAATATGGTCTACCAAAGTGACGCAAAAAGAATATGAGGCTCTGATGGGCAAAAATCCAAACAGTGAAAACAGGGACATGAAAAAGCACATAGGGGCAAACAAACCTGTCGGATACATAAATGCAAACATGGCCATTGACTACTGCAACAAAAAAAGCATCCGGGACAATCTTGAGCCATGTTACGAGCTTAACGAAAACGGACTTTGGATCTGCAACATGCATGCCACGGGATACAGGCTCATTACACTGCAGGAAGAATGCGCCGCATTCGGCTCAACAGACAATTTCTGGCAAAAGGACGACAACACGGACACTTACGAAATTCACGACGTCGCATGTCTTGACCCGAACAATTTCGGACTTTACGATTTTGTCGGAAACGGCGCTGAATTGAAATTCTTTGTGGATGACAGGGGCAAATGCTATGCTTTCACAAACCCGAGGTTGACGTTCAGCTTCGAGACGCGGGAATATTACGAAGAGGCTCCTGAACAGGACCAGATTCCAAAGACAAGAAAAGATCTCGTTCCGGTAAAAAAAGACAATGCGGAACCTTCTGAGCATTTCATGTCTTTCAGAATTGCAAAATCAACGAAAGAGTCGATTGCCGCATACAAGAGCAAGATGGAAAAAAGGCTTGCAAGCATAGGCTGGATACACGTAAAGAACGACGAGTACAACGTTGATGCTGAAATTTGGGCAACAAAGGTTACGCAGAAAGAATACGAATCCATAATGGGTGAAAATCCAAACAAGAAGAAAAACCATGCGGTAAAAGAAAGACATCCTGCAACATTCATAAGCGCACCGATGGCAATCGAATACTGCAACAAAAAAAGCAAAAGCGAAAATCTCGAGCCTTGCTATACGCTCATAATGGATGAAAACGACAAACAGGTATGGCGATGCAACATGTACGCCACAGGATACAGGCTGCCTACCCCGCAGGAAGCAATGATTGCATTCGGAGAACCGAAAACAAAAGATTATGATGAATTCGGTTTTTATGACGACTTTTGGCCTACAGACTCAGAACTTGCGGAAGTTGCGATGAAAGAACCGAACAGCCTCGGATTCTATGACATATTCGGAAACGGAACAGAAATGAACATGACCGTTTTTGAGGAACTGTGCTATAACGAGACACATTACAATCCATTTCTCAAAAACAAAATCAAGGTTCCCGAAGCAAGAAAAACTGATTATGAAGATGACTCAGAACTGAAGCTCATAACGATTAAAAAAGACTATGCATCAGAAACATCTTCTTTCAGAATTGCAAGAACAACAAAAGAAGCCATTGCAAAGGACAAGGCAAGATGCAAGATGCAAAAACCCACATCATGCAAAAATGAAATCGTTCAGTTCATGGACAAGGAAATCATCATAAATGCCGAGGGACAAAACCTCAACGGACAGGATGTAGTGCTCAAATATAACGGAGCCGACTACACGCTCTCGGACATTTCAGATGACAAAACGAAAGCAGCCTTCAAGATTCCGCTCCCGGATGATTTTTACAAAAACGAACAATACAATGGGGATCTTACGTATTTCGTAAGCGGAAAAAAGAGGAATTACTACATTGAAAACAACAAGAGGCACAAGATAGAGGGAAACATAAACAGAATACTGATCAAGGCAGACAAAATCGATTTCTCAAGTGCGGACACAGACATATCAAAGAAGAATTTCAAGCTTACCGTGACATCGCCAACATCCGCAGAAATTGAAAAATACGGAATTCCCGTAACTGTAAAGGAAAACGGAAATCAGATTGAAGTGCAGGAAGATTCCAAGACTTCACTTTCAAAGACAATTGCCGTGCCAAAAGGAAAAGGAACTTACACGTATTCTGTTGAATTCAACGGAACGGAAGTGATTAAAAGTGACTTTACGGTGACAGACAAAAAAACAGAACTTGAAAATGCATTCAAGGACATTGCTGAGCCTGTGGAATTCTGTTCAGACGGAGAAAAAAGCGCATATCTTTTCAACGTTCCTTCAGACAAGCTTTACCTGTACAGTCCTAAAAAGATAAAGGAAGGCACGGAATTGAAATTCATCAAGACGATGAAAGCAAACCTCAAGGACACACTCAAAAAGGAAACTCACGGAATAAGCGAGGACATGCTCAAGAATGCAGTGATAAAGCATGCAGGCAGCATGGATTTCTTCAAGACTGCAACAGAACTCATTCCTGACGGAAAAAAGACGCTCAAGGACATATACCGTCTTTCAGGAAAAGATTCAATGTTTGTGTTTACGATAGAATTCTAGAATAAAAAGACTTTCAGCATCGTGATTCATGTGTTTTTGAATTACGGCATCCTTGGCCTTGAAAATAATTTCAGGGCCATTTTTATTTGTTTTTTCACATATTTCCAAGCAGGAAATCAGTTTTTTCAGCATGGAGTTTTTGCATCCGCAAGGCAGTCAAGGATTTTCTCCATGACGGAAAAACTCGACTGCGTAAGAGAATCAATATTGTCATGAGCTGTATGAAAAAGCCTCCATGTTGCAGGAAGATGCTCCTTATATGAATAATCCGGAATATTGTTTTCCATTCGGCTTTTCTTCGAAGATTCCCTGTTCAGTACGGCGGCTTCGAGTTTTTTGTCGCGGTTAAGGTTTCTTGCATAAAGTGACGCTTCATCCGCAGGAAGCAAAGTTATAGCCATGGCCGGTATTCCGCACGCAAGAAATGAAGCATTGTCGCTGTAAGGAACAGGAAGAGCCATCCATCTGCCGGAAGTAGCGGTTTTGAGCAATTCCTGCGTCCTGTCATACAAATCGCAAAACTTTTTCTTGAAATTTGCCGGGGCACCGGGTGAAACGGAGCATCTTGAAAGCACCGGAATCTCTCCCCTGCCGCATGCGTCAAAGACAAAAATTTCGTCATTTGTAATTCCAAGGCGCCTGAAAGTGCTTGCAATGCCAAACGCACCCTGCTCGTTGACACCAGAATGCCATCCAAGTTCCTCTCCATCCGTAAAAAAGATTCTGACGTTATGAAAATACCTGTAACTTCGAAGCTTTACGGCCCAGTTCATAAGCTGCCATGTAGCGGCACTATTGTCATTTGCGCCGGGACTCAGAGGAACCCTGTCATGATGGGCCACAACAGTCTTTATCCTGAACTGCGGATTATATGCAGTCTGGGGAAATTGCACGAGGACATGATTTTTACCGTCAATGACGATTTTATTGGCGTCAACTCCATTTTTTTTAAGCCATCCGATGATAAAATCGGACCTGTCGCCTTCAAGAGCCAAGTAATCAATAAAATCCTGAGGTAAAAAAGACATGCGGTCTACCTTCTTTTAAAATTCTTTTTTTCTTCCGCATAATTCACGCGGATTTTTCTTCCGTCAACTTCTTTTCCGGCCAGTTCATCAATTGCCCTTCCGCAATTTGCATCATCAGCCATGGAAACAAACCCAAACCCCTTGGATTGATTAGTATCGCGGTCAAAGACAATCTCAGCCTTTTCCACGGTGCCATATCTTGAAAAAATGGATTCAAGAGTTTCCTGAACTGTGGTAAAACTCAAATTGCCGACGTATAATCTTTTTGACATAAAATAACCTCTTGAAGATGCCTTATGAATTCGTTTTGCAAAGGTCCTTCAATTAGAAAATAATGTGTAAAAAGCATGTTGTCAAGGTTGATTTTGAAAAAAAACAATTTACATCAAAAAATCATCATCAAATGCATGATAAAGCACAACACGAAGGAAATTCACCATGAGGCAGGACTTCAGGAACAAGATTTTCCATAGGATTCATGGGGCTGAAATCAAATAGTTTTTTAGAATAAACAGCATTTATTGTTGTTTTTTTATTCATTTGATAGTACAATATAATAGTTATGAATAAAAAAGATTTTTACGACTTGATCAGGAGCATTCCCAAAGCAGAACTTCATGTGCACGAGGAAGCCGTATTGAGTCGAAGCACAGTAAAAAAAGTATACAAGCGAAATTTTGGCAAGTCCATGACAGATGAGGAATTCAATGCTCTTTTTGATTACAGTGATTTAAAAGGATTTTTGGATTCGTTTATAAAGATTCAGTCATATTTTACGCATATAGAAGATTTTGAACTCATGTTCAAGGACTTTTCCGATTATCTGAATGACAACAACATCGTATATTGCGAAACGTTTTTCAGCCCGACATCGCACCTGAAAAAAGGCTGGCTGTTTTCCGACATGATAAACGTAATCAGCCAAAGCATAGACATCATACAGAAAACATCAAACAGAAAAGTAAGGCTTTTGGTTGACGTAAGCAGGTCTTTCGGTGAAGAAAATGCAATGAAAAACCTGGATTATGTGCTTGAGCAGAAAAGCCCGTACATTTTGGGAATCGGTCTTGGCGGTGATGAGCAAAAGGGGCCTGCAAAGGAATATCAGAAAGTTTTCCAGAAAGCCCATGATTCAGGACTGCATACGGTGCTTCATGCGGGAGAAAGCTGCGGAAGCTATTCGATGAAGGATTCGATAGAGCTTTGCCATGCAGAACGCATAGGCCACGGAATTGCAGCGGCAAAAGACGAAGAATTCATGAAAGAACTTGCAGAAAAAAAGATTCCGCTTGAAGTATGCCCGATGAGCAATATTTTCATTCTTCAGGAATTTAACGGAGACTTCAAGAACCATCCGGTAAAAAAACTGTTTGACGCAGGCGTATATGTCACGATCAACACGGATGACCCTACATTCTTCAAGGTATCGCTTGTTGACGAATACTGGCACATATACAGGGGCCTTAATTTCCGCCTCAACGAAATCAAGCAGATAATAAAGAACGGATTCCTTGCGGCATTCATCTCTGATGAAGAAAAAGCTGAATACTGCAAGAAAGTGGATGAAGCCTGGGATTCATGGTTTCAAAACCATAAAAACACTACTCAAAAATAACTTCGTTCACGTCAAGAACGTCATCATTTTCATCAAGGAGCCTTGTCCGAAGAACATGATTGAAAGATTCGGACGAGGCTTTTTTTTGCGGAATGCAAAGATGTGTGAGAGTAACCGGGAAACGGCATCCTGTCAAGGTTCTTGCGCCCACATCAAATTCACCGGTTCCAAGCGGAACGATATACTGCTCTATGAAACAGCCGTCTCTACAAGGGGCTTCAAGCGAAATTGACGAGTCGACAAAACCTTTCCCTACATTTATGGATACATTCAGAATTTTCATACGTAAATTATATCAGGGTACAATCTAAAACTCAACAAAATCAGCCTGCATTTTCAGGATTCTTTATATTGTTCCAATCATTGCCGGATATGACGACATTTTGATTAAGGACATCGAAATCAGGGCTGTAATGAAACTTATAGTAAACGCCATTCTTCTTGTAATCTGTGCTTTCAAACGTGTTGCCGACAACCTTGACATCCTTGCAGATTGTAAACACAAGAGCTGTCACGCCGCTGCTTCTGGTTCCGTTATCCACGCACGTGTTCCCCGTAAAAAGAACATGCATCACGGCAGCTTTCCTCTCCACGCTTCCAACACCGCATCCAAAAGCCCTATGGGTGGTGTTTTTTATCGTGTTGTTCCTGATTACGACATCCCCGGGAAAACATTCCTTTCTGGACACAACCTGTTCTGAATTAATGGAAATGCCTGACTGTCCTGAAGCAATCGTATTGTTTTCAATGATGATGTGCTGGCCTCCGTCAAGATAAATCGCATCCGCCATTGCATTCGGAGAAACGCATCCTGAAAAGGAATTTCCCGCAATATAGACGAAACGTGCAAAATCCATGAATGGATCCGGACAATAACCGTAGTTTCCGCCCACATCTATTCCTATGTTTCCTGTATCGGACAAAGTATTTCCGATTATGTTTATTTTTTCAGAATTTCCTGTCACGGTAATGCATTCAGACCATCCTGTTTCCATGTCATGAAATTTGTTATTCTTTACAAGCACGTCATGTATCGAATTGTCACCGTCATCTCCCCATATGCAGATTCCATGGGCAGAGCCCTTGTCCGTAGGAGCTGTTGTCCTTATGTTTGTAAATTCGCAGCCCGTTATGGCCACATGATGAGTCGAAGGGGTTATGTGGATACCCTTGGAGCTTTTTTTTGCTATTGCGTCGCATAATTTGAGGCCGTCAACATTTACATACGAGCAGTTTTTCATCTTTATAACAGCCTTGCCGGAATCAGACGTAATGCCGTGGAGTACAGCCTTCCTGCTGTTTTCAGCCTTGACAGTTATGTAATTTGAAGAATTTCCATTAAGACCTTTCAGTTCCAGGCATCCTGCATAATCTCCGTCTTTCAGGACAAGAGTGTCGCCAGGTACAAGTCTTTTTATGGCATCAACAAGTATTTCAGACGAAAAATATCCGTTTTCATCTTTTTTATCGCCTGAATTTCCAACAACATATGTCGTTCCCGTACCAGAAACCGCACTTTCAGCCTTAAGGTCTCCAAAACCCGATGCATTCTTTCCGCTGCCGTACTCATCAATTATGGATGAAGATACGAAATCAGAACTTCCGCGAAGCATGTCAAGAAAATCATCACCGGAATCACTGTCTTTTGAATCCGACTGGCATCCTGAAAGGCTCATGACTGCAATAACAAAAAAAACTGGCAAAAAGGAATTCTTCATTTCAATAAGCTCCCTGAAAAACTAAAAAATCTTTATTTCCCCAAAAAAAAACGCAACCCGGACATTCCAGATTGCGTCTTTTCACTTTTTACATGCAGAATCTTTCGTTCAGCTTACTGTGCGCTACGAACAAGACGGATGCCGACATTAGGAAATACAGTAACGATATCTGCATTTCCGTTATGAGAATACATGAAGTAGGTCAAATTTTCATCCAAATAGCTTCCACCCTTGACAATACGGTCAGTTGCAGAATTGATATTCTGGATCCATTCCCATACATTGCCACTCATGTCGTAAAGTCCATATCCGTTAGAATCTTTCTTTCCGACATCATGCGTCGTCACATCAGAATTAACTTCATACCATGCAACAGCATCAATATCATCACTTCCGGAATAACCATAATCATCTCCGCCTTTTGCGGCAAATTGCCATTCATCGTTTGTCGGAAGACGATAACCGTTTGCATTTGAAACTACAGTTGCTTTTTCTGCCTTGCCATTTCCTGCAGTTACGGAATTATCTTCAGCTTCCTTCACGGCAACACCATCATATACATATACAGGATCAAGGCCTTCCATTTCACTTGCGGCATTGCACCAAACAACCGCATTTCGCCACGTTACATTAACAACCGGCTGCAGGCTTCCTTCTGAAGGAGCTGAACCGTCAGCACTCTTGGAGCTTCCCTCGCCTCCATAACATGTAAACACATAGCCTTTATCTTCCGCCCACTTGTAAACTTCATACCACTTGGCATAGGTAAGTTCCGTATTTGAAATCATGAATGCATCACGACCTTCTGATGCTGGAATCCTTACCATTGCATTTGGAACAAAATCACCTGAAACAGTGTAGCTTGCGCTTACAACAGAACTTGCGTTCATTCCGCCTTTCATGGCAACTGCCTTTATGGTAACGCTTTCTGTCACTATGATTTCCGACGTGTATTCAAGGCTTTCCTCAGTTGGCTCGCTTCCGTCTGTCGTGTAATAGATTCTGGCTCCTTCCGTATCACAGCTCAAAGGTATGCTTGTTCCAACCTCAACTTCTCCTGATGTAACACCAAATGCCGGAGCCATGCAAGTTAAACTTTTTACCGTGTAGCTTGCGCTTGCAACAGAACTTGCGTTCATTCCGCCTTTCATGGCAACTGCCTTTATGGTAACGCTTTCTGTCACTATGATTTCCGACGTGTATTCAAGGCTTTCCGCAGTCGGCTCGCTTCCGTCTGTCGTGTAATAGATTCTGGCTCCTTCCGTATCACAGCTCAAAGGTATGCTTGTTCCAACCTCAACTTCTCCTGATGTAACGCCAAATGTCGGAGTCATGCAAGTTTCATCTTCCGGAGGATCATCACGATTGTCATCAATACGGCTTACAAGGATGTCTGCTTCCGTAGTTTTTCCCTCTGACACATCAACCAAACTTGCGCCAAACGCAAAACAGTCATCCCCATTGTCAATAAGGGCGATGCCAACAATATATGCACCTGAGTCAAGTTCTTCAGATTCATAGTACAACCGGCTTGATTCCAATTTCTCAACATGCGGATCTTGATAATTCTTCCCCACAAATTCGCCAAACATGTCAAAATTGTCAAGAACAGACTTTGAAACCATTACATTTTCAGGAACTTTTTCCACCCAAACACGCCACGATGAAACTTCATCCCAGCTTATGGCAGAACGAGACTGCCTCATGTCAACTACAATACGGTTTTCTGAGCTTTTTTCTTCCATTAGGTTTGAACAGCCCAAAAACGCAAACAGCATGCATAAAATCAAAGAAAAGTTGAAAAACCTTCTCATAACATTCTTCTCCTTAAATCAACAAGACATCTTAAAAAAGCCTTGAACCTGCAATTTTCGATGCCTTCCGATTGAATCTTCAAAAGTGGATTCTTGTGATATTGGATTATGCAAATCCAGTCATTCAATTTTATATGCAAGATGATTTTTTTTCAAGTGGAAGATGACAAAAAGGACAAATTGACGGCGACTTCTAAAATTTCAATTTTAGGGATGCCCCAACATATTTCAAATGCAGTTTTTTCCTACGCGTCATAATCTTCAGAGCCTTGAAAACACATTGGCTCAAGAGAACCAGGAAGTGGCTTCACCCCTTTGAGGCCAGCTTCAAGAGCTTCGAAAACCTGACTGTCGGTAAATTTATGTTCACCTTGAACAATTGCGGCACGCTGTTTTCCGTATATCGACATGAAATCTTCATAAAAAGAAAAGAGAGGATCATCTTTTCCGAAAACTCCCGAAACCAATTCCCTTGTTTCCGGGTCAATGCGGTCATAAATGCGCCCTTCAAGACTTTTCCACCGTTCAACAAGCGACGATGACACAACATGATTTTCATCTATTTTTGGTATTTCAACGGAGGGATACATGCATGGGTTTATCACGAGCTTTCTTATTTCAAAAACAGAAGCAAGTACATAAAATCCGCCAAGAGAATGACCGACAACAAGCTGATATTCACCGGATTTTGACGCATCCCAAATCCTGCCGATTGTCTCAGAAGGGTTCAGCATGTCAAAATCAGGAACATCAACCAAATACCTGTCGCCATAAAAATTTCCTTCTTCAAGATATTTTCTCACCTGCGCGCCAGTAGAAGAATTTCTGCCTGAATTAAATCCGTGAACAAACAAAGCTTTTTTCTGCATAAATCATGCCTCCTTCAAGATATATTAAAATGGAAAATCGCTTGAATCAGAATCGGAAACATCTGATTTAACATCAGGTTTGTTTTCAGCACGATGTGTTTCCGATTCGACAAAAACAAAAGGCTTCTTGTTCAAATCAAAATATTTTTTATCTTTGTCATTGGAAACATAAAACCACTCAGGATATTGGTCATCAAGCCATTCCAAAAACTCCGAGCACTTGCTGTAGATTTCATAAATGCTTGCTCTGCTTTTTACAAGGCCATCAATTTCATCATGACGGAAATCCGCGAATGCTTCCGAAAGACAAAAAAACACCTGCACATTTCTGCCAAAACTGCGACAGTAATCTTTTGCAGAGCTGACAGTCCAATACCTGCGTCCGGTTATTTCCTTTCTTTTTTCAGTCCCATCCCTTTCTATAATTACAACTTCCAGCTTTCTGAAACCATAGGAATGAATATTTTCCGGCTTCCACTTAAAATACTTTTCATCGCAATCATTTGTATCACGGCCACCCATTTCCGAACCGCACGAATAATAGATTTTCACATCATGACGTGATGCAATTTCCGAAAAC
This sequence comes from Treponema sp., assembly GCA_045627025.1. GTDB lineage: Bacteria > Spirochaetota > Spirochaetia > Treponematales > Treponemataceae > Treponema_D. Next base: position 20,507 of record JAZQMW010000074.1, read on the forward strand.
TCACTTGCATAATACTCACGAGAAGCAACGTGAACCTTAAGAATATTTTCAAGACCTTCTTCAAGACTGCAGCCAAAACATTCACAATCAGAAAACCTGCATGAAAAATATTCCTGAAGTTTTTTAAGATTGGAACTTTCTCCTTCAAATACATAATTCTGAAATTTAAGATAACCCATACAAATTCTCCGTCATGATTCAAGATAGTCTTTTAGCTTTCCTGCCCGCCTGTGCCTTTTTGCCCTTAAAGGATCATAATTTCTGTGGTTGAAAGCAAACTGCCTTCCCCAAAGGGCAAAATCAGCAGATGACTCGCCGTCATTTTGGGCATTGTCTATGATGCACACGTTTTCCCTAAATTTTACCACGAAAGCGTTTTTTTTATCAGGATAAAAATGAGAGATGAATTCTTCGAAAAAACGATTTGCAGCATCTTTTCCAAATTTGGGATAGATTTTGTCACAAAGAAGTTCATCAAGAGATGAGAGCACCACCGAAAACTCGTCGATTTTAAGCCCAGGAACCTTTATGCAAAAACAGTCAAGCGCAATATGACTGACCTTTTCCTGTACATTTTCAAACGATGAACGCTCATAGATTTCATACAAGACCGCAGGACACGCACATGATTCCGTATTCTTTTCCACATGAAAATCTGACAAATCCACTGCTTCCGTAATTTCCGGCATGGACATACCGCACCTCCTTCCATGACGAAAAAGGGAACCGGCTGTACATCCAGTTCCCAAGTAAAGTGACTTCCACATCTTTTTTTGCATGCACCCAGTTTCACCTCTCCAGGGGATAACTTGGATAAAAGCCCGATAATCATTCCCTGATCAGGGGAAATCAAATATATTCATAATATACAGAAAAATGACAAAAAGTCAAAAAAATTCCGCTCAATCAAAGAAAAATATTGATGAAAAATGACGCACAAACGGCCATCTTTGTTTTATTTTTCACTTTTGCTCTTTTTCTTTCCGATATTCAGAAGACCATGCAGCTTTATTGACATCATCATACCGAGACAGTTCCAGAGCAAGCTTTACGATTTTTTTCCTTGAGCCTTCAGGGTAGCTTTTTTCCAGATGATTTAAAAGAAATCCTTCATCTGCCTTCAGTTCACCGCTTTTGATTTTCTTTGCAAGACTTATGCTGTGTGCAAGACATGTTTCAGGAAATGCCATTGTCCCTCCTTTTTAAGCCTGTTTATGATAGCCTCTAAAAATTGCTTTTTAAAGATGCCCTTATAATATATGAAAAAAAACAAAAAAGTTCAAAAAACTATTGTTGAATAAAAGCCTGAAAGATTTTCGTTTTGCCATTGTCAGAGGGTAATCTGCGACTCGATGTGTGAGATTGGAGGAGGGCAATTGGAAAGGTTTTGCAATTGGAAGGGTCTCGATTGCGAATTTGCGACAAGCTATACACGGGCATGCATTGGAGCGGCGGTTTTGCAATTGAATGGGTTTTGATTGCGGATTTGCGTGAAGTTATGCACAGGTTTGCATTTGGGGGCGACGGTTTTGCGATTGGAAAGGTTTCGTTTACAAATTTGCGTGAAGTTATACATTGGCATGCATTGGGGCGGCGGTTTTGCAATTGGAAGGGTCTCGATTGCGAATTTGCGTGAAGATGTGCATCGGCATGCGTTTTGGGGCAGTTTTGCAATTGAATGGGTTTTGATTGCGGATTTGCGACAAGCTATACACGGGTATGCGTTTTGGGGCGCCCTTTGGCGGTTTGCGTCAAGATTCACGGTTTCCAAAAAGAGCATCTGTTTTCATCAAGATATCTTGCATGCCCCTTGTGACGGTATGCATTTCGATACACAGTGTGCTTTCAAAGCATCTGTTTGCATCACGATATTTTATTCGCCCCCTTTTGACGGTCTGGGAGCAGATTCACAAATTGCTTTCAATTTGTCGGTTTGCGTCAAGATGCTTTATCAACCCTGCGACAGTCTGCATCAAGTGCCAAAGTCAACGTTCTGCTTGTTGGTTTGCATTCCAATTCACTGTTAGCTTTCTTGCATCAGTTTGAATTTGGATTCACGGTTTGCTTTTTGTAGTTGTTTGCTGCAAAATGTTTTCCGGTCAGCCGTCTTGTGGCAGTTTGATTGTCGATTCTCGGTCAGCCTTAAATATGGCGATCTGCAAACCGATATGCGGACAGCCTTCATCCGGCGGTTAATTTCCCGACACACGGCATGGATTTAGTTTATCAGTTTGGAAACGGAACCCCGGTCAACTTTCAGCATGAATGTCGGCAAAAAGATGCTCTACATCGCCAAAAGCATTTCAGATGAGATTTTCGAAAAATTGTACCGGTGGCGGCGCTACAGCTGTTCTTTCATGTTGAACAGCTTGTATGACACTTCCTTCATTTCATTTACGGTATTCGTAATCGTCTTTGTGGAAAGAGCAAAACTTTCGATACCCGCGCTTATCTGTCGCAAAGTAAGGACTATCTGGTTGAAAGACGTAGTCTGCTGTTCTATTATGCTTGTAATCTCAGTAGCCTTTTCATTAGTCCTGTTCGAAGATTCCATGATGTTGATGAACTGCTCCTCAAGCTTTTTTGTCATGAGAGTTTCATCCTTTATGAGCTCAGTGCTTTTTTCAGAAGAATTTATAAGGCTTTTGGAAGCATTCTGAATGCTTTTTATGTCTATCTTGATTTTTTCTATCGATTCCATCGTGTTGTTGGCAAGCCTTCTTATCTCTGTGGAAACAATATGGAAATTCTTTCCATCTTCTCCGCTTGAAACAGCCTCAAGTTCGGCATTAAACGCTATAATCTTCGTCTGGTCGGCAATGTCCTTTATGATGGCGACAATGTCATCAATGCTGTCTATCTGCTCGGCAAGATTTTTTATTCCGCTTATTACGTCATTATTCGAAGAATTTATTTCCGTAAGCTGCTGGATGTTTTCCTTCAAAAGATAAAATGCCTCAGAAATTTCATATTTTGTATAATCAGTACCCTCGGAAACTTCATTGATTCGGGTTTCAACATTTTTTGAAAGCGTATTAGAATCTTCCATCGTGGTAAGGATTTCCTTTACGTCATTATTCTGCTCGGCAGACACTGTGGAAATCTTTCCGGATATCGTGGACAAATCATCGGTTGACTTGAGAACGTTTTTTCCAATGTCTGAAAAATCATCCATGAGTTTCCTGTAATGCTTGATGACCCTGTCAAGAAGATACACGTTATACTGCATCTGGTCGCTTATCGTGGTCCTGAGTTCCTTCGTCGTATTTCCAGTTTCCAGAAGTTCCATGGTACATTCCTTGAGGACACGGCTGGAACTTTTAAGATAATTGAAATAAAGCATTATCAATGTTCCTACAAGGACAAGCTGAAAAAGATTTGCGACAACCATTCTGAGAATCTGGTCTTTTGGTCCAAGCACGAATCCGTTTGTTACGGTATATCCCTGCTTGAGGATTATGTACGAAAAGAAATTTGCAAAGACAATCGGCAGGAAAACATAAAGGACGGTTCTTGCGAAAAAAGATATTCCAAAATAATTCTTTTCAATTCCAAAAAAATTCTTGGACAAAATGCCTTCCACGTCAATTCCAAGGCTTACGATGTCTTCTGCATATTTTCTCACAATCCTTTGAGAAAACGAAAGAGTGACGAGAGCAATTGTATATGAAGAAAAAACACATACATAAAGCGACATGAAGGCTGTTTTTCTGTCAATGGAGATTTCAGGATGCCAGTAAAACAAAAAACACAGTATTCCAGTTATCGACATGCTGTACAGAAAAATCTCGATTCCCTTTTTAATGGGAAATTTCATGAGTTTCTTAAAAAGCGACGTACGGTTTTCCTCAGAAAGCTCTTCCCCGTTTTTAAGCCTGCTCAATATGCCCTCTATTTCCGAACACATTGCACGGTTCATGAAAAAAATGACGACAATCTGACCGAACAGAAAAGCCGCAAGGGAAATTGTTGCCGCCGTCACAAGCTGAGATTTCCTGAACATGATGAAAAAACTGCAAAGCAAGAACGTCAGCACGGATGCAACTGAATTCGTTATGAAAGAATGTATCAAAATCTTATTTGAAAAAGAAAACTCTGTCTTAACCATTATCTATTCTCCAATAAAAAGTCAATGAAAAAATTCCTATTTCCGATTTGACTTTTCAAGCACATTCGTAATGAAATGGGAATGTGCAGCTGATGATTCAAGTTTGCAACGCAAACCTGAGGTAGATTAAAACTGCTCCATTTCAGCAGTTTCCATCTTATACTCCAAAAGAAAATCGCAACTCAATCACCCTGTGCAGGTTCAAGGATATTAGAAAGATTTGCATTTTCTATTTTGCTTACATTCTCCTGAAGATTTCTTGCAGTTTCAATCAAGGTTCTTGTGGAAAGAGAAAATCCCTGAATGCTCAAGCTTATCTGCTGGAGTGTCTGAACAATCTGGTCAAAGGCTTTTGTCTGCTGTTCGACAAGATATTTTATTTCATTGGATGCAAAGGAATTTGATTTTGCGGAATTGCATATGTTTGTAAACTTGTCTTCAAGCCCGACTGCAAGTTCCGTTTCATGCTTTATGAGGCTTGTGCTCTCTTCGGATGTTTTGAGAAGGGAATCAGATGATTCCTGGATGGCGTTGAGCCTTGCCTTTATTTCACGGGTACTGTCTATGGTATTGTTTGCAAGACGTCTTATTTCAGAAGAAACATTCTTGAAGTTCCGGTTTTCCCTGAGCGACGATATTGCCTCAAGCTCCGCATTGAACGCTATTATTTTCGTCTGGTCGGAAATCGTGTCAATAATGTTGGCAACTTCCCAGATGGAAAGTATTTTTTCATAAAGATCCTTTATGCCCTTTATGGTGATTTTATTCGCATCAGCTATCGACGTTATGGAATTGAGTGATTTTTCAAGAAGCTCAGATCCCGTGTTTACCTTTTCTACGGTAGTCTTTGCAATTTCTGTAACCTCAATGATCTTATTTTCAATGTTGTGCGAAAGCCTTGTCGCATTTTCCATTGTCGATACTATTTTCTTTATACCGTTTGACTGTTCAACAGACGTGGATTCTGTTTCGTTTGAAATGCGCATCAGGTTTGAAGACGAATGGTTTATGATTTTTCCAAATTCAGCGGTTTGGAAAATGATGCTCCTGAACATGGAAATCATCTGGTTTACAAGATAATGATTGTATGCGAATTCATCAGAAATGTCAGTTCTTATAGGATTTACGTTGGAGAAATTCGTAAGAGTCATGTCTGAAAGCGTTACTGTCATCTGGCGGTTCTTGTTGTAGATGTTGGTATAGAAAAGCACTGCGGATATGACCTGTATCATGCTGTTCAAAAAACACGTGGAAAACATCCTGCTTACCTGAAGGCCTGCAGGCTCACCGTTTCCGATTGAATCAAAAGGATAATATCCTGCTATCAGGATTCCGACATTTATGACGCTCGTAATTACAAGCGGTATTATGATGTAAAGACAAACCTGAACGAAAAGCCTTGTGCCAAAGTAATTTTTCCTCATCACATACTCTTTCTCAATGCCCGACTTCACAATGTCCGAACATACTTCAGAACAGATTTTCTCAGAAAAATTAAATCCTGCAAGGGATGCAAAAAAAGTGCCGAATATTCCCTCTCCGCCAAAAAGCAAAACTATGTTTCCAGGCACATTCAAAACGAAAAACATGTAGAGCACAAGAATTGAAGTTCCAACAAAAAAATATGCAAACGTCATCAACGCACAGTACACGGGGTACTGAATGACATCTTCAAACAAAATGGTCCTGTCCTGAATGGTTGTCTTGTATTTGTAGAACTTGCTTATTCTCTCAGATATCCTGTGATAGCAGAGATGGTCGGTTATCGGTGCAAGAAGAAACTGAAAAACTATTATAATCGGTATAAGAAGCTTAAGGGTTTCCACAAGCACGTCAAATGAAATTCTTGTGGAAAAGACACCATAGCAGAACACAAGAAGCGCTGCAAAAACATCAGGAAGGAAACTATTCACTATGACCTGTTTCTCAAAACTTTTCATTTATATCTCCTCTTCCTCAGAACTGTTGTACTGGCTGTTGATTGCAAGGATGTGCGATGAATTTTCCTGCAGTTTTTCTATTGTGGAAAAAACATCAGTTGCCTTGACTCCAAATTTCTTTACGCTCTCGGTTATTGCCGAAAATGCACGAACAATCTCATTCAGTGATTCAGTCTGAACCTTTATGGAAACCTTTACGTCTTCCGCATTTGATGACGTAAGCTTTGACGACTCCCTTATGGAATCAAACCTTTTCTTCAGGATTTCACATATTTCATTGGCCTCATAAGTCTTTTCCATGCATGTGTTTCCAAATTCAATCAGCTGCTTGCTTGAATTTATGATATCCCTTATTTTAAGCCTTATGTCCTTCGTAAGCTCATTTGTCGTATTCGTAAGGTTTCTTATCTGCTCGGCAACATTTTTCAGGCTGCCTTTCCTTACCTTTATGGTGTTTGCCTCAAGTTCTGCATTGAACGCAATGGTCTTTGTCTGCTCAGACACCTTGTCAATAAGATTCACAATCTCCTTTATGCTCAGGATTCTTGACGACAGAAGCGAAAGATTGTTTGTGGTCATCCTGTTGGCATCAGTAAGATTCTTTATCTTTGTGGCATTTTCACTTAAATTCCTGAATATCACATCAACATTATCGAGTGTTTTTGACGTAACTTTCAACGCCTCGTCTATCTTAAGTTCCGATTTCTCAGAAAGATGGGACACACTCTGCATCGTTGCAAGAATTTCTTCGATGTTCGACGACTGCTCAAGGACATTAAGCCTTGTATCCTTCGTAATTTCAGACAGTTTCTGGGCAGATTTTTCAATGCTTACGCTTGTGTGCGTATTGGTGTTAATTATCCTGTCAAAAAGAAGGACAGCCTTGTTTATGAGGTAAAGCGAATACGAATTTTCAGAAGCCAAATCAACGGGAAACAGCATCTCTTTGCCGCTTTTTCTGTTCTTTAGATGCACGAGAGAATTTTCCATTATGCTTGAATACTTGTTTACGCGGTGAAAATACGCATAAAAAAGATATGACATGGTAAAAATGTTCACGATGGAAAATAAAAACATCCTTCTTTGAATGAGTCTCCGGCTTATGGACGACTTCACAAAAAAACCGCCAAGCTCACTTTCACTCATTGTCTGAGTCATGATTTTTCCGCCCTGATGCACAACCTGATGCACAAAACCAAACCTTACAAGCAAAAAATAGTACACTGTCGACAGTACGAGCGGGAAAATGATGAATAGAAAAAAAGCATGACGGAACGACAGGCCGAAATAAGTTCTGACACTTGAGTCAATTCCCTGATTGACAAGCCTTACAGAATATCCAAAACATTTTTTCTCAAGGAAAATCATGTAAAATATCGAAAGGCAATATGATGCGAAAACATAAGACTCTATAAGAAGGCGAACGACACTTCTGTCCATGTGCAAAAATTTTCCGGTTCCAAGGTATGTGGAAGATCCGACGAAAACAAGCAGGAAAAAGATTTCTATGGATTTTTTAAGAGGAAAGCCCGATATGCTTTTTAGAAGAGAAGTCCTCCTCTTTTCATCAAGACCTGTCGCTTCCCAGTAAAGTATCCTGTTTGAAAGTTTTTTCGTACACCTTTTGTTAAACACCACTCCGATATACAGCACAAAGATTCCGTTAATTGCAAGAAGCGTCAAAAACTGGGAAAACGAGAGTGCAAACGGAAATTCTACCACGATTGTGCAAAAAGCAAGAGAGAGAAAAAAAGCCATCACGAAAAACAATGCGGCCGTAACCTGCATGTAGTGCTCAAAATCCATGTCCTGCAGCTTCATTTAGCCCCCCTTCGTTTCTTAAAACCAAAACTGTCTGCTGATTTTTCAAGAACCTGAGCCTCGGTATTTATGTCCCTTGCGGCATATGCAAACTTTTCAAAGCCCCTTCCAATCTCAGAAATTGTCGCAGTAATCTGCTCAAATGCATTTTTCTGAACTTCAGACATGTCTATTACGTTTTTAAAACTGTCAGAAATTACTTCCGTCGAAAGGCAAAGTTCTTCAAAGTTACTCTTCAAGCTTGAATAAAACTCACTGCCTCCCTTTATTTTCTGCGCGTCAGCCTCATTTGAAATAATCAGATTGTCGCAATCATGCTGTATGCTCGTAAGCTTTGACTTTATTTCCTTTGTCGATGTGGTTATCGTATCAGCAAGCCTCAGGATTTCATTCGACACGATGTGGAACTTTTCACCGGCTTCCCCGGCTTCGGATGCACCTATTTCTGCATTGAAGGCAATTGTTTTTGTCTGCTCGGCAATGGAATCTATGGCAGATATGACGCTCCAAACATCATCAATCTTGCAGTTCAGTGATTTTATTCCAGAAAGAGTCTCGGAATTTGCTTCCGTGATTTCCTGAATCTTTCCCATTCCGTCAGCTACAAGCTTAAGCCCGAAATTTGCATTGTCTGAAGTTGCGTCAGATCTTTTCAGAATTTCAGAAATGTCGTCAAAAGACTTGAGATGCTGGAGTTTTGAACTTTCCATGGTTTCAAGACATTCATTTATGGCTATCGATTCCCTCATGGAAATGGATGCAGTCTCATCGGAAAGAACAGTAAGGCGCTTGGATGAATTCAATATGTTGTCACCTGTCGTAATTGCATCGAGAGAAATGTCCTGAAGGTATTTCATAAGCCCGTTTATCAAATATATGCTGTAGGAAAGTTCTGAGGCAAGATCGGTCGGGATGTAGAATTCCTTGGATTTTCCATGAACATAGTCCTCGTCAAAAAAATTTGAGGAAATTATCTTTTCAAGAGCCCTGTTTATGGATCTTGAAGATTTGCAAATGCCTGACTGCATGTAAAAATTCAGATAGGCAAGAATGACAAGATTCATGAGCATCAGCACGAAAAGGCTTACATAGGATTCGCATTTTGTCCAGTTGTCGGCAAACAGCATGTTCGCATGAGCCAGAAACGTCAGAGACGCAAGAATGAACGGTATGACGCAAAATATCACGATTTTCATTCTGAATGAAAGTCCATAGCATTTGTCCCTGTGGATTTTGACGGAACTTACACCTTCTCGTATAAGCAAAGAAGCCTCCCTTGAGCACAGGGATTCCACAAGGCAGAAAGAACGCATTCCGGCACTATAAAGGCCCATAATGCATGAAACCGTAAAGAAAACAAGACAGCTTCTCGTGACGTGGAGTTTCAGAAAAAGCACGCCCATGGGAACTATGACAGAAATTCCAAACGCGCACACAGTCTGAAATGAAATGTACAGCGGATATTGCAGCAGTTCCTTCACAAATTCTGAACGCTGTTCAACGGTAAATTCTCCTTTCTTGTTTTTTACAAGCTTTTCAGAAATCGATCTTGTCGTACCCCTGCTTATTTTGGGAATGACCAAAAACTGCACCGCCATGCTGAACAAAAAAGACAAGGCATAATAAACAAGGGATTCCCGCGTATGAAATGAAAACAGAACCCCTGACGTTATGAATGCATACAGAAAAAACGCACAGCTGCATATCAGATTCTTGGATCTTACTATAATGAGCATTTCGTTTTCAAATATTACGTCGTTTCCAAAATCTTCCATAAGCACAACCTACTCTCTTGAAGCAAGAGCTATAGCTCCATCCCAGTTCTTGGGAGGCTTTTTTGCAAATTCACGGCACCTTTCAAGGAGAACCTTGACAGCCTGATCCCTCGGACAAAGAATTTTTGCGATTCTGAAATAATCCTGGGCGCCAGAAAAATTTCCCATAAGATACTGATAAAGTCCCTTGTCAAAATTGCAGAGAAAGTTTTCAGAAAACCGTTCCTCATCACTCGTAAGCTCAAACAAATCTATGGGGACGCTTTTTTCCTTTACCTTGACCTTGTCGAGATACCTCAGGATGACTTTTCTTTTTTCCTTGAGATAGTCTATGCTGTCAGTCTCAGCCATTCCCTTTTCCAAATCCTTCTTGACTGCGTCAGTTATCAAAATTTCTATGTCGTACAGTTTTGTGAGATTTTCAACCCTTGACGCAAGGTTTACGTCATCTCCAATCACCGTATATTCCTTTCTGTCCTCGCTTCCAATAGTTCCAACTATCGGCTTTCCATAATGTATTCCGATTCCGACCTTAAGGACAAAATCTTCCGGAAACACAAGAAATGAAGTATCGATTGTCTTTATGGAGTCAACAATGTCGAGTGCGGCATAAGATGCCCTAAATGCATTATAGCGATAGCTTTCAGGAACGCCAAAAAGGGCAATCACCTCAGCACCGACAAATTTGTCTATGGTTCCTCCGTGTTTTTTTATGATTTCGCCAATACATGAGAAATAGCCATTGAGAAAGGCAACGACATGCTCAGGCGTATTGATTTCGCAAAGTGCCGTGAAATTCCTTATGTCTGCCATCAAAACGGCCACATTTCGCTGTTCACCAATGCAGGAAACAGTCGTGTCGACATCAGAAGTTATGCTGTCTATGACCTTTGCAGGCAAAAATCTCGAGAATGCTTTCCTGAGTTTTTTTTCATTTTCCACAGCCTTGTTGAAAAGAATGTGTTTTTCAATTATCTGGGAATAAACAGAAACAATAAAATCAAGCTTTTTTCTGGTTGTCTTATTTATCACTCCAAGTGTCGTCACGCCGACATGAATTGTCATCGGATACTTAAGGTTTGGATCCGTAGGAAACAAGTCATAATTCTTTATCTTTTCCTTTTCATCCGAAAAGACTTCAATTATAGTCTCTATCTTCTGGCTTTCATTCCAGTTATATGTTTTTCTTGTAGGAATTCTTGATGAAAAATCATTGTGGCAGATTTTCTTGAAATCAGCAATGTCAGCGTCATAAATGCTGTCAGCATAATCATAATACTCTATGAGCTTTTTTTCGTTTATGATTATGCCCAACGCATCATAATTGTATATGCATGACACAATCTTTGAAAGATGATTCAGAAACTGTTCCGTATCATAATAGCTGTTTTCAAGAACGTAGGCGCTTTTTATTATGTAATATTCAAAAAGTTCCTCATCAAACCTGTCCACGATAAGCTCTATCATCTCCTTGTCCGTAAGCGACATGACTGCATGCTTTTTTTCGGAGGAGTACTTTCCGATGTTTTTTTCCACAAGCGAGCACACGATGTGAAGGTTGTCTGACGAAGGGATTATGAAAGAATCGCACAGGGAATTTTCTGCCTTGAACCTTGATTCATCCTCAGCCTGGTTTCCGGCAATTATTACCGCAACGCTGCTCAAGCCAGACGATTTTACAAGATGTGATATCTTGTATCCGTCAATGGACGGCAAATCCGTTGACACGATGACACAATCAGGCATCTCGCGATAGATGGTTTTCAATGCGTCAATTCCGTCAGAAGATGTAATTATTTCAAAATTTGCCTCTTTCAGGCATGCTTCGAGAAGGGAATTCATTGTCTTGGAATCAAAAGCAAGAAGAACTTTTCTACCTTTCATTAAGCACTTCCTTAACTGTTTTCAGAAAAACATCCCTCTGAAAATCATGTTTTGTGAGGAATCCCTGCGCACCGGACGACAGGAAGGAAATTCTTTCATTCTCGTCATTAGAACCTGAAATAACCACGACAGGCATTTTTTCAGCCTCCTTCATGCGCCTTATATTTTCAAGAAGAGTCTTTCCGTCCATGCGGGGCATCTCCACGTCAGTAACGACAAGATCGACATTCTGCGATTTTATGACATCCAGGGCATCTATTCCGTCGGCAGTAAGGAAAACCCTGTAGCCAGCAGCTTCAAGAATGGATTCTTCAACCTGCCTTGTTGTAGGCGAATCATCAACGACAAGAACGGTCTTCACAAGCTTTATGTTTCTTGTCTGGTATTTCTTTATGTCATATACGACAAGTTCCCTCATGCGCTGCATCAGGGAAGGAATGTCAAGAACAGGAACAATCCTGTAGTTTTCATCATATACGACACCCTGAATCGAATCGATTCCCTTAAGGATTGACGGCAAAGGATTCATGATGACGTTTTCATTCTGCTGGATGGTATCAACGACAATTGCCATGCATATTTCAAGATATTCAACGATTATTACGGAAACTATTTTTTCAGGACGCTCGGCATCAAGAATGGCAGACAGGAAATACAAGGGCACAAGCTTGTCATGGACATTCAAAAAAGGCTGGTTATGCATGTTGATGAGATTCTTGTCTTCAAAAGTAACAACTTCATGTATGTAGTGGGAAGGTATCATGATTTTTGTTCCGCCTGCATGCACAAAAAGTCCCCTTTGGGTTGCAAGCGTAAGCGGTATCGAAAGTTCAAAAACCGTACCTTCATTTTTTCTGGAAACGACCTTTATGTTGCCCTTTATCTTTTCCATCAAGTCACGGACAACCTCAAGACCAAGACCGTGTCCCGAACCGTCAGAACTGGAATTCCTTGCAGAAACTCCAGGAACGAAAATGTACTGCTGCAAATCCTTTTCAGTCATTTTCTCTATTTCCATCTTGCGATTCTGAAAAAGCTCTATGGCGCTCTCCCTCACTTTCTCAAATTTTATTCCTGAACCGTCATCGGAGACTGATATGACAATCCTGCCTGCCATTTGGCTTGTCTTTATGGATATATGGCCTTCAGGACTTTTTCCAAGTTCAAGCCTTGTTTTTTCATCCTCTATTCCGTGATAAAGGCTGTTTTTGGCAAGATGCAGGAGAATTATCCTTAGTTTTTCAAGAATTATCTTGTCAAGGATATATGTGGTCTGCTGAATGTCAACGGAAACTTTTTTACCGAGGCTTGAAGCTTCAAGCTCTATTTCCTTCCTTACAGGATGCATTATTATCTCAAGCGGAAGCATCCTAAGCTCAAAAATCCTATGCTGGGACTCAAAAAGGGCATTTTCTATATTTGTAAGCTCTTCCTTAAGCTGCCTTGGCAATTCCCTTACGTCACCCTTTTTCTCATCAAGGGAATTTTCGAATATCTTCATCTGGTTTTTAAGCCTGAACTGCCTGATTATCAAATCGTCAAACGACTGTATGATGCCATTTATCTTATTGATTTCAATCCTGACAGACTTTATGTCCTCGAAAGATTTTTCACCTCCGTACAGATTCTTTGACTCGGATTCTTTTGAAAGTGCTTTCTTTCCACCATCTTCATTTTCAGCCCCTTCAAGGTTGAAAAAATATCCGGCTGATGCCTTGCGGCAGTTTTCAACCAGCATGTTTATGTCCATATCGTCTTCTTCATAATCCTCTATCCGCAAAAGCCCATATTCCATCTGCTCAAGAACCTTTGCAATCAAGTTGACGATATTCATCGTAAGAATGTATTTTTTTTCCTCAAGTCCCCTTATGACGCTTTCTATGTTGTGAGAAAGGCTTTCCATGTTCCCGAAATCGAGCATCCTTGACGAACCCTTTATCGTGTGAAGGGAACGAAGTATCCTGTCATATGCATCGGATTCCTTTGAAAATGCATCAGGATTGTCTTTCAGCGAGAAAATGATACTTTTAATAAGTCCGATATGCTCCGTAACTTCAGAAACATATCCGTCAATAAAGGATGCCCTTGAAAAAGACATAATTTCTCCAAAACCCAAGCCACCGGAAGCAACAGCCCCCAAGCTCAAGCGTATTCATATTTTAAGTGCCGAACTTTCACGAGCACGTTTTTAAATCTCCAAAAAAAATCAAAACTTCCTGCAACTTTTTACCCCGAAATTACAAGAACCAAATCACCAAGACCACGCCAAAACTGCAATTTCAAAAACCTCCCCACATATAAAAACACACCATCAAAATGAATTCCTCATGAAATCGCTTATGGAAAAAACAAAATACACCGTGCCTTTTTCAAAAAAGACAGCAACAATTCCATGTGCTTTCATTTTATCCCTCATGACAAGAGGAACTTCGCATACTTCGGAGCTGTCAATTTCCACAACCGAAGGAATAAGGGATGAAGAAAGACACGTAAGGCTCTCGTCATCAAACAATATGTCAAACTTTTTGCCATCCTGCACCGGAAATCCAAATTCCGACAGGACCATTTCATCAAAATCAAGTTTTCTTGAAATTTCGCGGCATGATCTCGAAAACATTCCGCTGCTTGAGCCTGAGTGAGGAAACAGGAAACAGTATTTGCCAGCTGAAATGCTTACGTACCAATTGCTATTTTTCAATTTCTTTTTTTATCCTCTTTATTATGTCCCCGACGTTAAGAACCGGAACAAGACTGTTGTCAATTATCACGGACTGAAGGAAAAAATTTTCATCCGCCTTGTTTGCGACAGTCTGAGATATGATTTCAAGACTCGAGTAAAAATCGCAGACATCGTCTATCTGGAACGCAACATCATCTGCGACATTCAATACAAGAAAAAGACTCTCTTTTGAACCGGCATTGTCAATAAACTTTGAAAAATCAATCACGGCCATAGGCTTACCGTAAAAATTCAAGACTCCGGCCACGTAAGGTGGAACAAAAGGCATCTTGAAAACTTCACTGTTCCGTAAAATTTCCTTTATGTAACATGATTCAATGGCATATGTCTTTAGCCCGCTCTTGAACACAAGCCATGTTTCGGATGTATTTTCCTTTGTTTTGTCATAATCTTTTTCTATAATCCTTTCATCATCCATGAAATAGATTATAAAGCAAAACTTGCAAATTTACTAAAAAAAAATCGCTAAAATCTTTAAATAAATTTTCTTTTGATATAGACTACTTCCATGAGGCAGTTACGATTTTCATGTGCGGGCAATACGCGGCTCGACAGGATTTTAAGGGACAATCTTCCAGAAAAACTGGAAATTGGAAATGATTCCAAAATATCAAACGGCAAAATACGAAGGCTCATAATATCCGGTTCCATAAAAGTTGACGGCAGGCAGTGCAGGATACCGTCATTCAACTTGAAAAAAGGTTCTGTCATAGATGCATATATTGACGAAGAAAAATTTTTTTACGAAAAGGAACCTGATGACATTGACTTTGTGCTTACGGACAAAGACGTGCTTTTTGAAGATGACGTGCTGATTGTCGTTCGAAAACCGGCATTTCTTCCAACAGAAGGAACCGTTGTCGAAAACAGGAAATCAATGCACTCGTGCGTCATTGACTATCTTTGGAAAAAAAATCCGGGACTCAGAAACCCTCCTTATGCAGGAATCATGCACAGGCTTGACAGGACGACAAGCGGCATAATTCTTTTCACGAAATCAAGATCCGTAAACAAGAAAATATCGGAAATGTTCAAGGACCACAAACTGACCAAAACATATGAGGCTGTATGCACGGCAAGAGGCACAATGCCCAAGGAAGGCAGCTTTTTTACGGTGGAAGGATTCATGGGAAGAGCAAGCGGCAAAAGCAAGGCATGCAAGATGGATTTCATTCCGGAAAGCATGGGCGGACAGTTTTCCAAAACGGAATTCAAGATTACTTCCGTAAAGGATGGGAAAATACGCGTTGACTGCAACCTTTTGACGGGCCGGACGCATCAGATAAGGCTTCACCTTTCAAGCAGAAAACTTCCAATCCTTGGAGACGAGCTTTACGGGGGAAACAGACACACAAGAATCATGCTTCACGCAAAGGTGCTGGAATTTGCCCATCCGGTCACAGGGGAAAAAATAAGGATTGAATGCAATCCAGACTTTTAGGCATGAAAGCCGTTTAATGAAAATCCGGCCGCTTCCAAAAAAAGGACAATGCACAATTTCACAAATGCGCAACACAAAAAAAACATTGAAAGGCATTTCGGGAAATTGTTTTTCAAAATGCCCCGAAAAAACCGAGAAGAAAAATCATGCATCTTCATCAGAAACGGAATCTACTCCGCTCCAGTTGGTGCGGAAATGCTTTTTTCTGTATTCTTTCGGCGTCATTCCGGTAAATTTCTTGAAAACGGCAATAAAATGGGAATGGGAACTGAAACAGAGATAATTGCTTATGTCTATGTATTCCGTTTCAGTAAACCTTAGCATGTTCTTGGCTTCCTCAATCTTCTGCCTCTGAATGAACGATATGATTGTTTCTCCAGTCTCTTTCTTGAAAAGCGTAGAAAGGTAGCTTGGGCTTACGTTTGCGGCCCGGGCAATATCCTCTTCAGAAAAAGGCTGCCTTATGTTTTTGTTGATGAATTCGACGGCAAGCGATATCGGCTTTGATTTCTTCAGGCTGCATATCTTCTTCATCCTTTCCGCATAGTCAAGGATCATCTGCCTGTGAAGTTCGTCAATGGCGTCAACGGAATGAACCTTGTCAACCTTGCGTATGTAAAGGTCACTCAGGGTATATGCAGTCTCAGAAGGAAGCCCTCCTTCGATGCAGAACCTTGTTACAAGTGCGACAGTTATTATGTAATGATAGCGGAAATTATTGATCGGATTGTCAGAAAGGAGTCCAAAATCCTTATTCTGGGAAAGAGGATAAAAGTTTTCCTTAATCAGCTCAACTTTTCCTGATTTTACGGATGAATAGAATTTCAATTCCTTTTCATACTGGGCATGAAAAAAATCATTCTCACTCTGTTCAAGCAATGCTTCCGTAAGTTCTTTATTCACTTGTGACACCTGACTTGAGTTCCTCCGTACAACGCAGCCACGAATCATATCGAAGCGATGAAATTTTTCCCTCTTCGACAGCCTTTTTCAATGCACAACCACTTTCATTTATGTGCGAACAGCTCATGCCAAACTTGCACTTGCCGATATATGGCGCAAATTCCCTGTAGTAAAACTGAAGATTGTCAGCACTTATGTCGTGGAAAAGAAATGTCTTGACTCCCGGCGTGTCGATTATGTTTGCCCTGGAATCCTTGAGTCCGCCCATCAAGGCTTCGTTAAGCTCAAGGTGAAAAAGCGTTCCCTTTGTCGTCGTATGGCAGCCCTTTCCATATTTTTTTGAAAGGCTTCCTGTTTTCAAAACGACACTATTGTCAAGAACATTTATGATGGAACTTTTTCCAACGCCGCTTTGTCCGACAAACGCACACGTCTTGTTTTCTATAAAGTGCGCAAGCTCCTCAATTCCCTCGCCTGTCCTTGCACTTGAGCGGATGACCTTGTAGCCAATGCTCTCCCACATTTTCAGATGTGCCTGGAATTCACGGTCCGCGCTTTTTGGAAGATCGTACTTGTTGCATACGATTACGGGAACTATTTCTTCTTTTTCAGCCTGTGCAAGTGCCCTGTCTATGAAATTAGGCTTAAAATTAGGCTGTTCTGGAGTCGTGACAATAAGAAGAAAATCAAGGTTTGCAGCCAAAATCTGTGGCTGTCTTTTTTTTATGTTCCATCTGACAAATCGATTTTTTCTTTCAACAAGACTTGCGATAAGCCCCCGGTCACTTTCCAAAGTCTCATCATCAAGAACAACAATGTCTCCGGGTGCAAGCGGATTATAGCAGTCTTCCACATTTTTCAGAATCTTTCCCTTGATTGCACAGTCGCGTACCGCACCATCTTCGCATTCTACCTGAAAAACATTTTTGCTACCATTTAAAATAAGACCGTTCATATTATTTAAAGAATGAAACAAAATTCAATGCATGTCAATAGCAAAAACAGCGGCACCGTTATTTTTTAAGAGTTTCAAGAAGTTCCAGCATCTTTTTAAATGCTGAATCCTCTTTTTTCATCTCCCGGGATCCCCTCGTTATGTTGCACAAAGACATGTTGTATTTCTTTGCAATTTCACGCTGTGTCGTTCCCTCGGAAAGCTCCTTCACAAGGCACCACCTCTTGGAAAAATCCCTAAGTTCCGATTTCGTAAAAAGACATTCAAAAAAATCGAATATAAGACTTTCATCTTGAATTTTTGCAAGAAGCATGCAGATTTCTTCAATCGCCCCATTCTGCCCAACATTTTCATCACGCATAATATTCCGCCTTAAATCGAATTTTCAACCTCTGATTTCCAGAGCATGGGCCATCACAAAAAAAACTTGCAAAAGCCTCAAATGATGTTCCGTCATGCCACCGTGCATTCCCATCCAACAAAAAAGGACACAATGTCCGACACCCCATTCCAGATGTTTTGTTCTTTCACAAAAGCAAAGCGACATTCTGTGAATCAGGTAAAAAAAAGACCGGTTTTTACACCGGCCATGCCATTTTGGCTACCAACCGTCAATGGGTGGGAGGGGATATAAATTGACGGTTGATACTTTATTTATCGGTGAAGAAAGATACTATCTTTAATAAAATCTTCACTTAAAATAACCTTAATTAATAATCATTCCAAAAACAGAATGAATACCTACTCTTCCTTGATAAAAGCATCAAGGTTGACCGATATGTTGTAATTCCTGCCGTTCGTGCACGTAAGGGTCTTTACAACCTCATAGTCTCCAACTTTGAAAACGACAGTATGGTCGCCCTGAGTCGTATAGAAAGCATCTACAGGAGCAACAAATTCCATGCCGTCAAACACAATCTTCGTATGTTCAGGCGCGGCAATCATCACAAGGGGCTTTATGTCCTTGAGCTTGATGTCGATTCTGTTTATGCATCCCTGGCTGATGGACACATGCCGAAGCTCATTTCTGTAAAAATCAGTCACAAGGCTGAAATCATAGCTTCCGGTCTTAAGCAAAATCTGACCGTCTGAAAGCGACACCTGCTTTCCGTCCAGGAAAACATTATAATTTTCGACAGTTTTTCCTTCCGGGGACACTGCATTCACCAAAAGAATTCCTTCATTTCTCAAAACAGGCTTGGCAGTCACTTCAAACTCAGAAAGAAGTATGTCATCGCTCGCACCTTTCATGGCAAGCTGAAGCCTGAAAAAGACAAATTTTCCGCCATTAAGGGGATACAAGTCCACAAGATTTGAATACGCATCCCTTTTCATGCTGTTGCGGATAGAAACGGGTATCCTTATGTTGAAGCCGAGACTTGTTCCGAAAGTTCCAACATCAAACCGCTTTCCGCTGTAGTCAATCACATCTTCTCCAGGAGTTTCCTTGATGTCCGAATACAAAGACCATGCAACGGAATCATACCATTCTGCGACAACCTGCGGCACTTTCACGGAAATTTCCACGCCCTGCACAAAAGTCATGTCCTCAGGCATACGCACGGCAACAGCATCATTGACCCCGATGACGACACTTTTTTTGTCAAATGAATCCTCAAAACGTATCACTGAAGTTTTCTGAACCCTGAACATCTCTGCGCTCATAAGAACTGCCGAACAAAAAACAAACGCGGAGGCCATGATTTTTTTTCCAACAATACTTTTTACAGATGAAGTCAGCATGTTAAAATTATAATGCGAAAACATTTTACTTTCTAGAAACCCAATTTTTTTTTAAGGAAATTCATTACCCTTTTCTTTTCGGCAGACCATTTGGGTTCAATGAGCAGAGATTTAGGCGCATCTCCCGTAATTCTGTGAATCACAACATTTTCAGGAAGGATTTCGAGGCATTTTTCCAAAAGGGAAGCGTATTCTTCAAGCGAGAAAACATGAAAACATGTCTTTTCATATAAGGATGCAAGAGAAGTTCCCCTGATTACCTGAAGGTTCTGAAGCTTTATGCCATCAATGGAAGGGTCAAGAGAAGAAAGATACCTTACGGTTCCAAGCATCATTTCCTCAGTTTCGCCCGGAAGCCCCAATATGACATGGACAATTACATGAAATCCCATTTTCTTAAGTTTAAGGTAAGAATTCTCGAACACGGAAAGATCATAGCATCTGTTCATGAGTTTTGCAGTTTCTTCGTGAATGGTCTGAAGGCCAAGCTCAATCCACACGGGCTTTATGCTCCTGATTCTTGAAAGCATGTCAAGCACTTCATCCTGAAGGCAATCCGGACGGGTTCCTATTGAAAGGACTGCAACTTCAGGAAAACTCACGGCATCCATGAATTTTTCCTCAAGGGCATCAAGGGTCACCTTTCCTGCAACATACGTATTCGTAAAAGACTGAAAATACGCAATGTATTTTATTCTGTCTGCGGGAATTGATTTCGGAAGCTTCCTGGAAACGAGAGATTTTGCCTTCATCACTTGGGTGCGAATGTCATCTTCAGGAAAACAAAAATCACCTGATCCACCGGAAGAACAGAATGCGCATCCCCCATATCCTTTTTTCCCATCCCTGTTCGGACACGTGCATCCGCTCGAAAGTGAAATCTTATAGACTTTTGTATTGAATTCCCTTTTTAAGTATTCAGAAAGAAACATGATGCAATTTTACTTTTTTTTTCATGCATCAGCAAGACAAAACAGTGTTTTATGATTATATTTATAGAAGCCCGATTATTGCAATGCTTGACAATAATTTTCAATAAGAATAAAATAGGGTATATTTATTCTAAGGAGTTAACTTACCATGGTTAAAGTTGCTATTAATGGTTTCGGTCGTATCGGCCGCTTGGCATTCCGCCAGATGTTTGAAGCAGACGGTTATGAAGTTGTTGCTATCAATGATCTCACAAGCCCAAAAATGCTCGCACACCTCTTGAAGTACGATACAGCACAGGGTGGATTCATGGGTAGAATCGGTGAAGGAAAGCACACTGTTTCTGCTACAGAAGATTCTATCATCGTTGATGGAAAAGAAATTAAGATTTCTGCTGAAAAAGATGCAGCAAACTGCCCATGGGCAAAATACAATGTAGACGTTGTTCTCGAGTGTACAGGTTTCTACACATCAAAGGACAAGGCTTCTGCACACATCACAGCAGGTGCAAAGAAAGTTGTTATCTCTGCTCCAGCAGGAAATGACCTTCCAACAATCGTTTACAATGTAAACCACAAATCACTTACAAAGAACGACACAGTTATTTCTGCAGCTTCTTGTACAACAAACTGTCTCGCTCCAATGGCAAAGGCATTGAATGACTTCGCACCAATCCAGTCTGGAATCATGTCAACAATCCATGCATACACTGGAGACCAGATGATTCTTGACGGTCCACAGAGAAAGGGTGACCTCCGCCGCTCACGCGCAGGTGCACAGAACATCGTTCCTAACTCAACAGGTGCAGCAAAGGCTATCGGTCTCGTAATCCCAGAACTCAACGGAAAGCTCATCGGTTCAGCACAGCGTGTTCCAACACCAACTGGATCAACAACTCTCCTCTTCGCAGTAGTAAAGGGAAAGGACATCACAAAGGAAGCTATCAATGCTGCAATGAAGAAAGCTGCAACAGAAAGCTTCGGTTACAATGAGGATGAAATCGTTTCTTCTGACGTTATCGGAATGAAGTTCGGTTCACTCTTTGATGCAACACAGACAATGGTATCTAAGATTGATGACGATACATACCAGGTTGAAGTTGTTTCTTGGTACGACAACGAGAACTCATATACTTCACAGATGGTTCGCACAATCAAATATTTCGCAGAGAACTGCTAATCTTTTTGATTAACTTAAAGGCCTCCGAAAGGAGGTCTTTTTTTATGAGTTCTCTTTGTCGCTTTCATCTGACTGGTCGCTTTCTTGCTTTGCAAAAAGATGAAATTGTTCAGCATGCATCATTTTTCAAAAGTCTTACGTCAAAAGCCTTTCCGTTTTTATCTTTAGTATTCTGGGCATCCCTTGACGGCGTTTTCTTTACGAGAAAATCAACCCTTGCATCCTTGTCGAAAATTTCTTTCCTGAATTCCTTGTTCACGTCCCCGACATAGAAAAAATAGTCACCGCTTCCATCGTCCGCAGTCACAATCCTGTAAGTGCGGATCCGCCTCTTTATGATTCCTGTAAGACGCTTTCCCTTTACGTCAAATTCCCTTTTCGAAATGAAGAATGTCTTCTGTGGTTTTCCGTCATCGGTAACTTCAAAAACCGAATCAAACTTCCTTATAAGCTCAATCATTGTGTTGCATCCGTAATTCCTGACGTTGAAATCAGACTTGAGCCTGTAAATCGACTCGCTCATCTGGGAATTCAGGACACTTTCCGTATCGCGATAAGGTCTTGTAGAGTCAAAAGCCTTAAGGAGAAACGTCTCGAGTGAAAAATCATCAAAAGCATTGTCTCCATTATTATCCCCTTCGTCAGAAAGAATGTCGTCATCAATTTCATCAAGTTCACCGAAATACCTGAATTCGTTGCATGACCTTACCCATCGTGAATGGCATTTTTCCTTCTCCCCTATTCCTATGACCTTCTTTCCAAGTTCACGAAGCCTGAGCGCAAGAGAGTAGAAACCATTGTCTGAAGTCACGATTGCAAAAGTGTCTATCTCGGAATTTTTTGCGGCAAGCACAATCGAATCCATCATTATGGCCTTGTCAACGGACTCTTTTTTGTCCGAAGAACCGTTCGTCTCATGAAAAACCTGAATGGCTGTTATCGGAGTCTTGTAAAGCTGGTCTTTCCAGGAACTTGTCTGCCTCATGGACCAATCAGCATACGCCCTCTGATAAAGAACATCGTTATCCTTGCAAAGGAACACGACAACCTGAGGAACTTTTTCAGCAGGAACATTCTCCGCATCGAAAAAAACGGCAAGCTTTGACATTATACCATCTCTCCCCTGTATGTATTTCCGTTGAGGCCTGTTATCCTGACGTTTACAAACGTTCCAATGATGTCTTTGCACGCCTTGAATGCCACGCGTTCATTCTGCTCCGTCTTTCCAAGGATTTCAGACTCGGAATCCTTCGTGACAATGTCGGCGAGAACCCTAACTGTTTTTCCCACACGCTTTTTCATGACTTTTTGGGTATTTTCAAGCTGCATGTCTATTATCTTCTGGAGCCTCTTCTTCTTGACTTCAAGAGGAATCTGACCGCTCATCGTGCATGCAGGTGTTCCTTCCCTCGGATTGTAGTAATACATGAATGCAGTCTCAAAACAAACTTCATCCATGAGGGAACAGAGGCTTTCAAAATCTTCTTCCGTTTCTCCGGGAAAACCTGCCATGACATCTGTGGAAAGCTCAACTTCAGGTATTTTTTCACGAAGTTTTTTTACAAGCACAAGATAATCCTCACGAGTGTAATGCCGATTCATTTTCCTTAGAATCTCCGACGAACCATGCTGGACTGCAAGATGGATTCCCCGGCATGCAAACCTGTTGGAAGCAATCTCATCAATAAGCTTGTCGGAAAAATCTTTCGGATGGCTTGACTCAAAACGTATCCATTCTATGGTTGATGATGTTTTTTCAAGATGATTGGAAATCTCATGAAGAAGATCCGGAAAATCCAATCCGTCACAGTCATAGGAATTTACATTCTGTCCCAAAAGCGTTATTTCCCTTACATTCCTGGAAGACAGAAAATCAAGCTCGCACAAAATCTGCTTGAGAGGCCTTGAAGTTTCCCTTCCCCGAACATAAGGAACTATGCAATAGGTGCAAAAATTGTTGCATCCATGCATTATCGGAACAAACGTAGAAAAAGCGCCAACTTCATACGAATTGGACGCAAAGACATATTTTTCATCCTGCTCCACGACAAACGGCTTTTTTCCTTCTTCTATGTTCCGTATGATTTTTTCGAATTTTGTCTTTCCAAAAGTGCCGACGACATAATCAACGCAAGGCCAGTCTTTCTTGAGTGACTTGTAAAGACGCTCTGCCATGCATCCCATGACTATTACGGTTACAGGTTTTGCTCCATTTTCCTTAACGTAATCCCACGCAAGCTCCATGTTGCGTCTCTTGGCATCAGGTCTTGCCTCGCGAACCTTTTTCAGCCCCGTGAAAAATCCAAGCCTGCCAAATATGCGTTCCTCAGCACTACCGCGTACGGAACACGTGTTTATGACTACGACATCGGCAAGCTGCACGTGAGATGCCTTGGAAAATCCCCTTGCAATAAAAATCTGCTCAACGGCCGCAGACTCTGCAAGATTCATCTCACAGCCATAAGTTTCTATGATATATGTCATTTTTTCTCCAAATCACCAACAAACTCAAAGAGGGGTCTGTCCCTGAAAAACCTTCATCAAGCGCTCAATCAAACTGCAAATGCGCAAAAAAAGGCTCAAGGAAGCAACCGCCCATCAAAAACCCGAAATGCTGTTTTCCGCAGATTCAAGAGTGTTGTATATGAGCATTGCTATTGTCATTGGGCCAACGCCACCAGGAACAGGAGTTATGAAAGATGCCTTTTCGGAAACGCCTTCAAAATCAACATCGCCCACAAGACGGAATCCTGATTTTTTAGAGCTGTCAGGAATCCTGTTTACTCCGACATCAATAACGCACGCACCTTCCTTCACCATGTCTTTCGTGACTGTCTGCGGTTTTCCGGACGCAACAATCAGGATATCGGCTTTTTTTGTATATTCTGAAAGGTTTGAAGTACCTGTATGACAGATTGTAACGGTTGAATTGAATTCCTTCCTAAGCATGAGAAGAGCCATCGGTTTTCCGACAATGTTGCTTCTGCCTACGACCACAACATTTTTTCCGCTTGTCTCAACACCTGCTTTCTTAAGAAGAACCGTTATTCCGTTTGGGGTACACGGCAAAAATCCCTTTTCTCCGGTAACGAGCTTTCCGACATTGACAGGATGAAATCCATCCACATCCTTGGAAGGATCTATCGCATTGGTAACTTTTTTTTCATCAATTCCTTCAGGCAAAGGAAGCTGCACCAAAATTCCATGAACGCCATCGTCAGCATTAAGCTTTCGGATGAGGTCAAGAAGCTCAGCTTCTGTCGTAGATTCAGGAAGTTCTACGCTCTTGTCCTTCATGCCGGCTTCGGCAAGGGCTTTTCTCTTTCCAGTAACATAACTTACGCTTGCAGGATTATTTCCAACAAGAATGACAGCAAGACATGGCTCCACACCCTTTTTTTTCAGTTCCAAAACTTTTCCGGCAACATCAGACTTTACTTCTGACGCAATTTTTTTTCCGTCAATAATTACTGCACTCATTGTAACATTCCTTGAATAAAACTGTTAAAATAGTATATAATCACGAACATATTATATTAAAATCAAACAAATTTCTATATAATCAAGGATAATTTATGAAGCGTTTTTTATGTAAGGCAGCCATTTTGTTTTTCATGGCAGGCATCTTCGCCCAGCAGCGTATTCCGGGCATTGTCTTTTCCCAGAATCTTGACGACGAAAAGGACAGCGAATACGAAGAGGACGGAAATTATGATGAAGACAACATTTACTTTGAATATGAAAGCACAATGGAAGGTGACCAGAACATAAGGCTTTCTCTCGGTGCCATCGCGCCCCTCAATTTTCCAGACATATCGACACAATTTACGGGAGAGCCGCAGCTCAACATCGGAGGCATTGGATTCATAGGCTACCACTACTTCATGACAAGCAAATTTTCACTGGGATTTGACGTGGGATTCGGTTTCAACACGACAATAGGAAGCCACATTTTCAATTACGTTCCATTCCTGCTTTCGGGCACATACCAGCTTGTGGCAGGCAAATTTGAATTTCCATTCACGCTCAACATCGGTTTCGGATGGGAATCATACAACGGAAACAACTATTTTCCGGGACTTGTAGTAAAGCCTGAAATCGGAGTCCAGTATAGACTTACAGAAAGCTGGTCTTTCGGTCTTGACGCATCATACATGTTCATGCCGGAATTTGCGGCCTGGTATGACAGCAATGCAAAAAACTATTACGGACACTTTGCTATACTGTCACTTTCTGCAAAATACATTTTCTAAGCCGACAGGAGAAAAAGAAAAGGATTTTTCCGAAACCAAAAACTTCAGGAAACTTCCTAAGGAATACATCATGAAAAATATTGGAAAAATTTTTACTTTGGCAGCAGTTTTCTCAGCATCTGTATTTACATCATGTCATGACAGCATTTATGAAATGATTGAAAAAGAAGTCGCCCTTGAATCAGACGGACTTGGCGGAGACATATGCCAGATAGTCCAATACGGCGATTATCTCGTAGTGCCAAACGGACACATCTATTATAAATCGAACCAGCCTTCCACATACACGGGAAAGACACGCCACCAATGGAAGGGACTTACAGACACGACAACCGACACCGGAGAAAATGAGATGCCTGCAACGACATTCCAGCTTGCATCTGACGAAAACAACCTGTATGCCCTCACATACATCTGGGGAGAAAACAATGACGGCGAAAACGAACCGAAAGAAGTGAGACTTTACGTTACGGCTGACACGGACTTTTCTGACGGTACGACATGGACAAAAGTCGATTTGTCTTCAATAGTGTCTTCATCATCTTTCACTAATGTCAAGAACATTTTCGACAACAAGTATGCGGAAATCACTGATGATGCGGCAAACAAAAAATACATTTACGATTTTTCAGAACGAACAGCTTTCATACGCCTTTATGAAAAGACTTCAAAAACATACAAACTCTACAAGCTTAACGGAACCTCGGCACCTACCGCAGCTTCAGGCATAGAATACATTGATGAAGAAAAAAGCAAGGGAAATGAAATCACAGCCGCATATTTCAACGGCAAAACCTACGTATCAAAATATTATGCAATGGCTTCCGATGACAAGAACCTGTATTACTCAAAGACTTCAACTTCAACATATTCAAAAAAATATCACTATGTCGACACAGAATCCGTAATCTATTACATGAATCTTTCTGGAAAAACGGATTCCGTAAAACCGTCTGCAGGAGGAATTCTCTCAATATCACCTGCAAGCGATTATCTTCTCATTGGAACGACGGGAGGTCTTGCACGTGTGCCTCTTACAGGAGACAACAAGGTTCCTTCAGGAACAACACGCAAGTTTTCAAGCAACGGCGGTTCAATCATATCGGAATACGTATTCTACACATTTGTATTGGATTACAACAAAAAAGAAGATGGAAATTCAACTGCAGGAACTGATGAATACGCATCTTCCACAATATACGGCTCAATCCGATCAAGTTCAGACTCATGGGATGACGTTGGACTTTACGCATATTACCCTTCAAAGCAGGAATGGAACAGAGACGGAAAATAGAATAACTTATGGATGACCTCTTTGCCGAAAATGAAAATGCACATGAACCTCTTGCATCAAGAATGCGTCCAAAAACTCTTGACGAATACATAGGACAAGAGCACATTGTCGGCAGGGGAAGACTTTTACGGCGCGCAATTCAGGCCGACCAGCTTACATCCGTAATTTTTTACGGCCCCCCAGGAACAGGCAAAACAACCCTTGCAAGGGTCATCGCAAACCACACAAGCTCAAATTTCATAACGCTCAATGCAGTGCTTACCGGCGTCGCAAACATACGAGATGCCATAAAAGAGGCAGAAGACAAGAAAAACCTTTACGGAAGAAAAACAATACTATTTGTCGACGAGGTGCACAGATGGAACAAAAGCCAGCAGGATGCCCTACTTCCATGGGTTGAAAACGGAACAATAATACTGATTGGAGCCACAACGGAAAACCCGTTTTTCGAAGTCAACAAGGCGCTTGTGTCTCGAAGCCGTGTATTCCAGCTGAAACCGCTTACTGGCGCAGACTTGATGAAAACCGCCAGGCAGGCAATGGAAAACGTCGAGAGGGGATACGGACACTGGAAGATAGAATTTGAAAAAGGAGCGCTTGAACATCTTGTTGAAACGGCAAACGGGGACGCAAGAAGCCTTTTAAACGCACTTGAGCTTGCAGTCGAAACAACTCCCGAACATTGGCCGCCATCCTATGGAAGCACAATATACATCGACAAAAACACGGCAGAAGAGTCCATACAGAAAAAAGTCGTTCTCTATGACAGGGACGGAGACTACCATTACGACATAATATCAGCATTCATAAAAAGCCTAAGGGGACGAGATCCGGACGCGGCGCTTTACTGGCTTTCGAGAATGGTAAAGGCAGGGGAAGATCCGCATTTCATATTCAGAAGAATGATGATTTCATCTTGTGAAGACACAGGTCTTGCTGATCCAAACGCAATATGCATAGTGCAAAACTGTGCGGCGGCATTTGACAGGGTTGGATATCCTGAAGGAAATTATTTTCTGGCACATGCGGCCCTGTATCTTTCCACATGTCCGAAATCAAATTCAAGCATGGCTTTTTTTGACGCCATGAACACCGTGGAAAAAGAGGATTCGGACGTACCAAACCATCTGAAAG
Organism: Treponema sp.; assembly: GCA_045627025.1. Lineage (GTDB taxonomy): Bacteria > Spirochaetota > Spirochaetia > Treponematales > Treponemataceae > Treponema_D. Next base: position 48,607 of record JAZQMW010000074.1, read on the forward strand.
ACGCATCCCGTGACGCAGAGGGATTCGGTCATGGAGCAGGATACCTTTATCCGCACGCATACCGTGACCACTGGGTTTCCCAGCAATATCTTCCGGATTCCCTTGTCGGCAAAGTATTCTACACACCACAGGACCAGGGATACGAGGCAAAAATCAGAAATGACGTAATATCAAGGCGTGAAGTGCAGCTTGCATCGATTCTCGAAAACATCAACACCGAAGAAGAGGGCATGAAAAACCTTCGCGTAAATCCAGTATCAGACTGGTGGAAAGAAACGGGTCACTATCTTGGATTTGTAAAAAAAGAAGAAAACCTTACGTTCAGCCCCAAGGATGAAAAAAAAGAAAGCGCTCTTAAAAAATCAGAAAGCATATGGAAATCAAGGACGGAACTCAACAGGGCTGATACACTTCTAAAGATAAGAAATGAAATGAAAAAATCAGCAGAAATCCTCAGGCACCACAGAATACTCATCATAAATGCAGATGACGGACTTCTACTTTTTGATTTGACAAGACTTACTCCGGAAGGAATAGTGTGCGGAATATGCAGGAATGAAAAATCAATAGAAACATTGAAAAAATATTCATACACACTAAGCGACATAGACAAGCCGAACTTGTGCACCCCTCACTCGCAGCAGCTTTTCATGGACAAAAACCTTAGAAAGACGGTCGAAAAATTCGGAGACGTGGAATTTGACAGGATTTTCGCAAGGGATATTTTTTCTTCGGAAAGCGACATAAAAAGCGTATGCAGGACACTGCAGGAAGGATTTTGCAAGACAAGCAAGATAAAGAAAGACATATCATTCGAAAGAGATGAAGCAGAAGACGGTTCAAAGGAACTGTTTCCGATTTTCAGCAGGAACGCCAGAATCATACTGAGCCAAAGGCTGCCGTCAAGCGCACAGCATATATCAGAGCTTATTTCGGAGCCTGTCTTTGAAACAAAGAACATGTCGAATGAAGAAAAAAGCATTCTTGACAAAATGGAAATCATAGAAAAAGATTTTTTCTCCAACAAGAACAATCCTCTTTTTGCATGGGATGACAGGGATGTAATTCGCATTTTCGGAGAAAACGGATTTTCATGCACGGCAAAATCATTTGTGCTGAATGAAAGACGAAAAGTTTCGGCACCTGAAGCAGAAAAATGGTTTGACTCAGAATCATCAAGCTATGCAAAGGCACTTCTCAAAAATCTTGGTGACGACGGTTTTAAAAAAGTAAAAGAACTCTTTCTTGAAGCATCAAGAAATTTCACGTTCAACTGGAAAACAAGAAACTTCATTTTCACAATTTCTCCAGCAGGATTTTAAATCCCAAATTTCACAAACAGTCATCCGTTCCCCAAAATGACGACTCAAAATGATTTGAACAAAGCACGATGCCATCATGCAGACGCATAAGAATGACTTCCTCTTATTGATGAAGAAGCTACAAACATGCTATAATTCATGCAACATTTTTTCAAGGAAAGCAAAATGACATTTTATGAAGAACTTAAATGGCGCGGACTTATAAAGGATGTTGCTGGAGATGACATTGCGGACAAACTCAGCAACGAAAAGGTTACATTCTATTGGGGAACAGATCCTACGGCAGATTCACTCCACCTGGGACACTATACGTCGCTTGTGACAGCAATGCGTTTTGCAAGGGCCGGACACCATCCGATACTTCTTTGCGGAGGAGCAACAGCACTTATCGGAGACCCTAGGCCTACAGCAGAAAGGGAAATAATAAGCAAGGAAAAGGTTCAGAAAAACCTTGAAGGCATCAGAGCACAGGTAGACAGGCTTTTCAAGGGCGAAGCTGAAATTGTCAACAACTATGACTGGATGAAGGATTTCAGTTTCCTTGATTTTCTTCGGGACATCGGCAAATACATAAACGTAAGCTACATGCTCGGAAAAGACATAATAGCACGCAGGCTTGAATCAGGAATCACTTTTGCAGAATTTGCATATACCCTCATTCAGGGATATGATTTCCTGCATCTTTATCGCGAGAAAAACTGCATCATGCAGGCAGCCGGCGCAGACCAGTGGGGAAACATCACGACAGGCCTCGAGCTCATAAGGAAGCTTGAAGGCAAGGAAGCATACGGTTTCACAATGCCTCTTGTTCTTGACAAATACGGAAAGAAATTCGGCAAATCAGAAGGAAATGCACTTTGGCTTGACATCAACAAGACATCAAGCTACGAACTTTACCAGTATCTCGTAAACGTTGATGATTCAATGGTCGTAGACTATCTTAAAATCTTTACGTTCCTTTCAAAAGAAGAAATTGAAGAGCTTGAAGCAAAACACAAGGAGCATCCTGAACTTCGCGAAGCCCACAAGGCACTTGCACGTGAAATAATCACGGACATACACGGCAAGGATGAATACGAAAAGGCACTCGACATAAGCAGGAAGCTTTTTTCAGGCGACATAAAGTCATTGAGCCTCAAGGACATCCAGATTGGATTCAAGGATGTGCCTACAGTCACAATTGACGAAGGAAAAACATTGATTGACATCCTCGTGGAAAACAAGATATGCGGCAGCAAGCGTGAAGCACGTGAATTCTTTGCACAAGGCTCAATTACATTGAACGGAGACAAATTCACGGACGAAAATGCAGTAATAAACAGGGACATCGCCATAGAAGGAAGCGTAATCGTTCTTCGAAGGGGAAAGAAAAAGAACTACATCCTCAAGTTCAACTAGAAAAAAAGGGTCTGGATCCAAAGAGATTCAGGCCCGTCGTAAAATCAGCGCACAACATGGCTGTAAAAATCCAATGCATTTCATCATGATGTGCAAAAGAAGTTTCAAGAAACAGCTCAAAGAAAAATTGCAAATTTCCACATTTTATGATATAATGTAATCCTATTTTCAAAACTCCATTAAATTGAGGTAAATTATGAATTTTATTTTTTTAGGACCACCGGGAGCAGGAAAAGGAACGCTTGCAAGCCAGGTTTCTGAGGAATACGGAATTCCACAGATTTCTACAGGCGACATTTTCCGTGAAAACATCAAGAATCAGACTGAACTTGGAAAAAAAGTAAAGGCAATCATCGACTCAGGAGCACTTGTTCCTGATGAAGTTGTTCTCGAAATCGTAGACGACAGGCTCAAGAAAGATGACTGCAAGAACGGTTTCATACTTGACGGTTTCCCACGCACGATTCCACAGGCAGAAGCTTTCGAAAAACTCGGAATCGACGTAAAGGTCGTAAACTTTGAGGTAAACAACGACCTCATAATCGCACGACTTTCAAACAGACGCGTATGCAAAAACTGCAAGGCAAACTACAACGTAAAATTCATGCCTCCAAAAGTAGATGGCGTATGCGACAAATGTGGCGGAGAACTTTTCACAAGAGAAGACGACAAGCTTGAATCAATCACAAACAGGCTTGAAGTTTACAGAAAGGAAACGGAACCCCTCATAGCATTTTACAAGAAACTTGACAAAATCACAGACATTGACAGTGCCCGTGACAGCAAGGAAGTTCTTGTAGATTTCAAGAAGATTTTTCCAAACAAATAAAAATCTTTTAGGTTTTAAATGAAAACATTATTCCCATGCACTTTTATGCATGGGTTTTTTAATTCCAAAATGCAAGCGCATCTCCGAAAAATTCTTCAAGAAATCAGATTCTGCAATTGCGATATTGAAAAAAAACGACAGACAACATCAAACAATCATAATGAAAAAAACATAAAGCGGCCCAACCCAAAATACATACATTGAAGAGGAAAATCATGCAGTGGTACATCAATAAATTAAAAGACTGAAAAAGAAAACACCCGTGATTTCAGTTTGCGGGGATGACTGTGCCGTTTGCCCAAGACATTTGGCCAGTACGGAAGACGAACTCAGGGAAACGGCAGAATTTTGACATAAAGTCGGCTGGAGAGACCATATTGTTTCAAATGAAGAAATAAGATGCAGCGGATGCGGTTCAACTCCAAATTGCAGTTTCAAGCTACTTGCCTGCACAAAAGAACATGGCGTTGAATGGTGCCCGAACTGCGCTTTCTTTGAATGTTCAAAGGTAAAATCCACTTTTGAAAAATCCAGGGAAAAAATGATGCAATGCAAAAAATTCTGCGACACGGAAGAAGAATTTCAAATGTTCATAAGGGCATTTTATGAAAAAGAAAAAAACATGAAAGGAAAAAATGATGGATGAAATCATGGAAAATAATCCAATGGTGCTGCATTCAGATATAAATAAAATCCACACAACAGAATTGGGATTTCAGCGGATTAGAAAAAATCTTGCAGAAAGAGCGGAATCTTTAAAAGAGGATTCTGCATTAATTGATTTTTTCAAGAAACTTATTTCCTCATCAGATTGCAAAATTACAAGGAAAGGAAAAAACTGGTATTGCCAGAAAGATGGAATTGTCCTGACGGTAAACGGATTCAACTATTGCGTGATTACTGCAAAAAACAAGGCTTGAATAAACCAGCATGTTAAATTCAAGGACATGTCACACGGCGACCTTAAAAGCGATGTAAGACGTCCCTTTAAGCTTACTTCAATGCAACAGCAGAATGAAACCTCATTCTTGCAGAATCAGACTGGAACTTTGTAAATGCAATTGACGCAAACTCCAGGCTTTCAAAATCATTTGCAGGAATTCCGAACGGAATGTCCATGTCGTCACAAAGAATCTTTGAATCTTCCTCAAAGCACTTCCACCTAAGAGGCTTCACCATGTAAAACTCATCCTTTCCGTCAATAACACGCATTTTGTACCAGTGTCCGTCAAGAGCAAGCACATATCCGCCTTCAGGAATTTCTTCATTCACGCAAGATGCGATGGCCACAACATCAGAAGAAGCATTGTCTTGCGGATACACGCCAAAAGTTGTAAGTCCGCCTGAAAAATCAATGCGGGTACCAAGCGTTTCAAGGCTCTCGGCAACAACCAGCGTAACGGATGCAGTTTTTGTTCCGAAAGATGCCGTCACGACAACAGAACCAAGCCCGATGCCGTACACAACTCCGTTTTCATCAACACAAACATCATCTGACGAACATTGCCAGGAAAGGTATTTTGACGGAATGTTTGAACGCAATGCCACGCATTCACCCTTGAGAACATATTTTTCTTCACATGTAATTTTCAAATCCACATCATGAAAATCTTTTTCAGCAGGTTGCAAAGATGCGGCCAAAGAATTGCTTTCGCAAGAAACAAGACTAAAAAACAGACATAAAACAGAAATAAAATTTAACTCTTTCATAGCTTCCCCCCGGAAAAAAAATCCAAATATCCCCAATAAAATTCATTATAAGGCAAAAAATTCAGTTTTCCAGCAGGGATGCTATTTTTTACAATTCTCCTGACATCAGGCTGTCATAAAACTCCTTTCCGGAAACATTTTTGTCTGGACTGAAGTTCACTCCATCGGAAAGTTCCATTATCTCATTCTCGACAGTTCCCACAACAGCATCAAAATCGGCGTCAGAAATATCCAAATCCCTTATTGGACTCTTGGGATTCGCTCTGGATGCATATTTTTTGGAATACATGTTCCTGTCAAGTTCCGCATGATTCAACGAATATACGTTCCAGAGAAATCTTGCGCACAGTTTCTTCGTAACGGCAGTATCTGCAGATATTTTCCCATCATCATGACCCGAAACACTTTCCAAAAGCTTTTTTTCGCTCATCATGCGGAAAAGTGGTTTTGCCTTAAGCTTTTTTCCGCCAGTTACGGAAACAAGTACATTTCCCTTTGCCTTCTGGGTAATGCAAAGCATGTCGGAAACAGTAACCGATGTTTTCTCCATGAAAGAAAGAGTATCCACATCAGAACTGTCAGAATCCTTCAAAAGCCATGCCTTGTCGCGAATAATGCCATATTCGGCCTTGTATGCAGGATCAAGCAATGTAAAGGCAACATCAAACATGCCGGCAGACTCTGCATAATCATTCTTTTCATAATGCTCAACGGCAGATTCAAGGAACAAGAGACCGCTTTTAAGGGAAGGATTTTCTGAAACCTCGGAAACAATGCTGAGCTCTCCCACCCTTCGCTTCAAAATCAAGACCTGCGTATCATTCATTGATTTTTTTTCAGCTTCACGAAGCATTTTTTTTGCAGAAACCCTGTCGCCGTAAATCAGGAAAGTTCTTCCCCGAAGTGCAAGAAACCTTGCTTCCACAGACTTGTCAATTACGGGAGAAGCCAAAGACTCATCTATTGTCTTCAAAATTGCATTTTTTTCAACGGCAAAACCGCTTTCCGTATTGCCTGTAATTGCCAAAACATCAAGATGCGCTATGCGAAGCTCAAGCTCCAGCATGCTGCCCTGATATTCAGTCTCATCAACATCAATGGCAAGATCTTTTTGCAGCGTCATGCAGGAAAAGAAGGCAAACGAAAAAAACAACATCAAAAAATAGAAAAATCTTTTCATTTCAAACTCCACGCATTCAGTTTTCTGTCTATGGAAAGTGTCAGGCAGTCAATCTTCCTGTCACCGTTAACATCGGCAAACTGAGGTTCTCCGAATCCTGCGACAGGGAAAGATCCCAAAAGCTCAAGCGACGAATCAAAGCCATAAAGAATGTTTTTGTCCGCGCAAACATATATTCCGCCATATGTCGAATCATTTTTTACGGAAATGAAACCTGAAACGGCAGTAGACGAATCAGGAATCTTTACTCCAAAGAACGCACCGTCCGTCATGATCTTGTATACAACGGCACTGTCAGAAAGAACAAAGAACGCACCGTCTTTAAACACTGCATTGGTATGGAACGTATCATCAAGCTGCAGAGGGAAATTCTCCACAATCTCATTGTCCGCATAAAGGAAGAAAAGTCCGCTTTGAGTCATGAATGCAGTATAGGTCTTCGAATCATGGGAAACACAGCATGGAGAACCGAATCCTATGCCGTCAATGATCATCGGATTTTCAAGATTCATGAATTCACCGTTTTTAAAGGCATATACAAGGCCTTCAAATCCTCTTGAATAAAAGTAAACCGTATCGCCGCAAACAGATGGACGAGACTTTATCTTGACATCATCAATGGTGCACAAATCCTTGAACTCACCGTTTTTTCCAACGCTGATGATTTTACCGTCATTTGTCGCAAAATATGCAGTTCCCCTGGATACCGCACAGTCACAAGAAGGCTGCATGTTCGTAATGACAGGGAAATTCTTCCTGCACTCAAGCTTTCCGTTCAAAAGATATGCGGTTCCGCTTTTTGAAAGAACCCAAAGGCAATATTCACCCTTCTCGTCTGACACGCACATGGAACATCCGTCAGAAATCTCAAGCTCATGTTTTTCAAGGGAATCAAGCTCAAGCGAACAAACCTTTACGGAATTTTCAATCCAGAAGACTGTTTTCCTGTCGCTCGAAATGGACAGGGCATAGTCGGTCTTTCCTTCAAGGCTAATCGGGAAGCCCGGAATGATTTTCGTATTCTTGTTTTCAATGACAACAGCATGAAGGGAAATTTTCAAGCATCCCTTGTCCACATTGAGCGTCATGTTTCCAATATTGTAGAGATTCAGAATCTTACCGGCAATAGTCTTGGAATTGATGAAAAACGGCACGCTTCGCTCAAGGTCATAATACATGTTGACGGAACTCTTGCTGTGTCCCTTCTTTGATGCAGATTTCCAGCTTTCATTGTTGACGAGGAATTTTTTGTCCTTTATCTCGGAATTAAGGACAGAAAGATTCTGCGGAGAAATCGAAAAGTAAATGAACGAATCATTGATGAAATAGTATGCAGAAGGAAGATTTACCCCAAAACATGAAAGAAGCCCCGTAAGGAATGACGGAAGCTCCAGGCACGGAAGCCTGGTTCCATTCAAGATCAAGCTCGTGTTATTGTTAATGAGGATTGAAGACTCAAGAATGTCAAAAACCTCTGCCCTTTTTTTCTCATCTGAAATCTGAAGGGCAAACACAGGATCTGAAGAGCCTTCAATTCCAAAAACGGCACATTCATTTTTTGTCCATGAAAAAACAAGGTCATCAAGCGAAAGTGAAAAAAATGTCTTGCAAAGGCTGTCTGCCTTTTTCCAGGAATCAAGCATTTTCTTATCTTTTTCAAGAAGAGGGAACGCATTGTCACGGAGTTCCCAAAACGGTCCAAAATCAAGAACCGTATAATACTGTGTCTTGGAAGGAAGCTTTTGCACAATCACAGGAACTTCCGAATACTTTTCAAGCACCTTTTTTGCCTCAAAAGAAGAGCCTGCGACATCCACCGGAACATCTGCCTTCAAATTGATCTCCGAATCATTTATGGAAAAATCAAGCGACGTGTATTTTTCAGCAGGTATCAGAGTATGAAGGTTTCGCAAAAATTCATCTTTTTCCGTATTTTTCTTTATGAAATTCCTTGAATTGACACATATGTGAATGTCACCCCTGGAACTGTCCGTAAGGGTCGACTCATCCTCCCTGGAATATTCATTCTCATTCACGGAAGAAAATGCCTTTTCAAGCAAAGTCTTTGAATTCGTCACGAGAACAACATTTTTATGGGGCTTTATGAATATGTCATTCACGCCATCAGAAAACTTCAAGTATGACCTTACGCTGGAACTTTCCTCCACAAGGCTCATTTCCTTCACGCCAAGAAATGGAAACACAATCCTGTAAAGTCGGGACAATGCTGAAAGATAGCTCAAATCAAGAGTGGCCATATAATCAAACTGAGACGGATTGTCTTCAGAACCATAAAGAGCGAAGTTCACCTTTCGCCTGAGCACAAACTTTACGGCACCATTATTCCTCAAGTCGGAGGATTTTATGTCCATGAAAGCCTTTCTGAACTGGGAAAACTGCTTCTCCGCAAAAAGAATGTCACACGATTTCAAGTCAAGGAGAGGATTCAGCGAATCATAGACAGACTCTGCGTGAACAAAAACATCAAATGATTTCGGATACAGATTCAAATCATTCGTCCTGTTGAAAAACGAAAACGCAAACCATGCGGCAATAATGAAAACAGGAACAAAAAAAACCGAAAGCAATATCCTGAAAAACAGGGGAACTTTTCGTTTCGCATGCTGAACGGAATTTGGTAGTTCTTCTTCAAGGTCATATTTCTCTTTATTTTCTAATTCGTCCATTCTTTAAGTGTAACATAGTTTTTACATTTTATAAAGTGCATCTTAAAGCGCAGCTCCAAAAAAACAGGCACAAATCATTTCTTTGTTTCGGGAAGAAGGATTCTTCCAATGCATGATTCAAAAAAAGGGGGATTTGGCGCCAAAGATGAAGGCAACTGCAAAAAAGAAGGGCATTCCATATTGAAAATACCAGCAAAAACCGTTATGATGTCTTGCTATGGATTTGATTAAGAAACTAGACGAATGCGAGCAAAAGCTCAAGGTGCTTCAGGAAACCGTCATGGATCCTGAACTTGTCAAAGATCAGAAAAAATACAAGGAGGTCATGAGGGAAAACGTATACCTTACGGATGTATGTGCCCTGTATGACGAATATAAAAAGGTTCTTTCAGGAATAAAGGATGCCACGGAAATGATTACCGCGGAAGATGATCCGGAAATCAAGGAAATGGCCAGGGAAGAACTCAAGGAGCTTGAGGAAAAGAAGCCTCAGCTTGAAGACAGCATAAAACTGAAGCTCATACCGCCAGATCCGCTTGACGAAAAGAACATCATTCTTGAAATACGCTCTGCGGCAGGCGGAGACGAGGCAAGCCTTTTCGTACGTGACCTTTGGGAAATGTACTGCCACCTTGCAGAAAGAAAGGGCTGGAAAACGGAGACAATGGAAGTGCAGGAAACTGAAGTCGGCGGTTTCAACAAAATAGTGACGTCAATTTCAGGAAACTTCGTATACGGCACC
>JAZQMW010000075.1:0-3972 GCA_045627025.1 Treponema sp.
TTGATTCTGCTTGCAGAAATATGAGTGCTGTTGTGCATTGGTCTGTTCTTGAAGTAAGCGGCAGCCAATGAAGTGTTTTCAGGCTTTGTTGCCTGCATTCTGATAATATCAGCCTGAAGAATTTTTCTTAAAGCCATTCTATCCTCCTAGTTAAAGTTTGATTCATCCCAGACAGCCTGAGTAAGATAAATACCAGTTGCTGGAAGCTTGTTTTTCAATGTGTCAGTTGCTTCTGCCTGTGCACCAGTCAAAAGACGGCTTGATACTGCGATACCGTGCAAAAGAACACGTGCGTTTACTGTTCCATCAGCGTGAGCTTCTACGTCCTGAACAAGAACAGCAGCAGGATCATCACTAGCACTTGCCCCGGAATATTTACCGGAAGAAAGCTTAAGGATTGTTCCTGCTTTAAGTGCTGTGTTTGATGTAGCCATTTCAACAACACCGATAATTGGTGGGTGTGAAGGACTCACAACACCACGGTCAAGATTGATTTCTGAAGTTTCAACCATGATTAAATCTCCTACATGCGAGCGGCAATGTCAGCAGGATTTCCCTTTTCCGATTCGCCGCCCTTCTTTGCCTTGTCGGAATATTCGCCGGCATCGAACTGATCATCAAGAACATTTTTGTTTGCAGAAACAGTAGCGAGTCCTGCAAGCACATCAGCAAACGCTTCAAGTGCAGCCTGTTTCTTTGTTTCTGAACCGTCAGAGAATTCACATTCACCTGCAACAGAAAGAGCCTCTGCTACAGCCTTGATTTTTGGCAAAACACCAGCCGGAACCTTGTCGCTGAACTTGTCAGTCAAAGCCTTTACCTTTTCGTTGCGGATTCCTTTTTCCAGAGCTTCGCAACGTGCAGCCATGTCTGCATAATCCTGTTTTGATTTTTCATCATCAGACTTTTTCTTGTCTTCTGAAGCCTTCTGTGCTTCCTTGAGCTTTTTGTTTTCAGCTTCAAGGTCAGCCATCTTTTTCTTTTCTTCTTCACTCATTGAAGATTCCTCCTGAAATTCCACACTGTCGCTGAAGTCATAGACTTCCACAGTGTCATTGTCCGAGAAACAGCTTTTGACCATCAGCTGTTCCAGTTCCGGTATCTTTGGCGGTGTAGCTCCACAGATTGCCAGAGAATGCAGATAACGTTTTCCGTCACTTGCACGACGCGGAATCGTGACGCTCCATCCTTCATAGATACCGTTTCCGTCAGCCTTGTCGTCAAACTGTTTTTCAAGTTCCGGGTGAAGAACAACGCCTGCGACCAGGACTTTCTCTCCAGGATGCTTTGGATCATCATGAATTCCATCCAGATACAGCACATCACCGAACTTCGGAAAGTTGTCCGCTTTCGCCGCATCGTGTCCAATGCTGATTGGACGAGGCGGTGCAAAGGTCTCGACAATCTCCTCAAGGTCCTTTTTCGTGATGGTTGCTCCGTCAGCCCCGAACTTTCCAGTCCGGCAAAGCTGCCAAGTTCTAACTCGTTTCATGAGGTAATTCTAAGAAAAGTTGATATAAAAACGGCTTTTGTAGGTGGGCAAAAAAAAGGCCGTCCCATTCCTGGAACAGCCATAAAGTAAAAAAAGAATCGATTCAACTTGTCTTTACAAGATGAATTATGTATTCAGTAAGTTTCATTCCTGCTGCTTCCGCCTTGTCCTTGAACATCTGAAGCTCGCTTTCTGAAACCCTGATTCCAATGTTGCGGTCACGCTTTTCTTCACCGACAATCTTCCTGCCGGCACCTTCGCGTCTTCCTCCGCGCCCTGATTTCTCTTTCTGTGCATCCATGATCAGAACACTCCGAAATATTTCAGGAAAAACAGTATGACTCCTGACAGTACACCTATAAGAACCCATCTTAAGGTGAATCTTGCTTTTCTTGACATGTTCGCCCCCTAGGGAGTAGTATGGTCGTATAAGGGTTGAGCAAGCCGTTAACTCACTCAACCCCGCACCCGCTAGCGGAAGATAAGCTTTAACAACAGTTCAGTTATTAAACCGCTTATCACCACTATTAGGATTTCGTAACAGGCCCGTTTAAGCAGCTCAATTGCTTTACGGGCTTTTTTGTTACGCTTTCCCATAGCTTACTCCCTTTAATTAAGATAACCACCGGAGCAACGCTCCTGATGATTTTATAATACAATAATTATATGATTATGTCAAGCGCTATTCAATAAAAAAAAGCAGCTGTTAAGGAAGCCTTAAACAAAAATCCTTCATTGACTTTTCCTTTCTCCTGCAGCAGTCAATCATGGATTTCGTGGCGGCGTACCCCAGAGTCCCACTGTTCATATCAGTAAGGCGGTTTTCAAGCATCCTGATTTTGATGGCAACCCATTTCAGTTCCCGTTCCTCCCGTTTCCTTAACCATCCGTAATACAGGCAGGCTGCATTGGCCGCCGTCCCCTTGGGAATGAAGCAGTATCCAAAGCATGTCTTGAACTTCTCATAGTCCTGAAGATTCCTTATCGGGAATTCATTCAGTCCGTAACACCATGCGCCCATCGCCCTGAAGGCTTCTGCGGTTTCCTGAATTATCTTAATCCAGCTGGAAGGAAATGAAATGCCCCATTTCACAGCGCACTCGTCTTCCGTAAGACTGTCAATGTCGGATTTCCTCTGGCGGAAAAGGTCACCCTTTTTTTTTATCTGCCATGGAATTATGGTGATATTATATTTCCGCAGAAGACTATCCACTTCATACCGCGAGAGATTATATGCAGCCATGATGTCCGTTGCGGTCATGAATGAATTTGCCGCGTCCTCAAGAACCCTGCGGACCTTTCTTTCCCCCAGCGACTTTGCAGATTCCCTGTACAGCTCCGTCACGGACCTCATCATTGATTCAGGATACCTGTGGTCTTCAACATCAAGAAGCTCGGACAGGAAAATGTCATTCTTGTGTTTCCAGATTGAGTAGAGTTCCCACAACACACCTTTGCTGATCACTCCCCAGTAGTAGTTTGGTTTCATGTCGGGATGTTTTTTAATTACCTTGAAGAAATTTTCCGCAATGACTGAAACAACATCCTCCAGGCTTGAAGGATTCTTTGTGTACTTGAAATAGTATCCCCTGATTATCGGGACAATCACCTCGTAAATTCTGGAAGCATCGCCGCTTTCAATGGCCTGATTGAATGCTTCGAAAACCGGATTCTGCTTTCCTTCAGTCTGCAAATTCATCGGCATAATATCCATGGAATGAATCTCCGCTGTTGACAAGTTCATTAAGCTTCTCGACACTGACCTTCAGAAAAGCGCAGGCATCGGTGCAGTTCAATATCCTCTGCTCGAGGGTGTCTTCATTGACGATAATGATTTTCTTTTCATGCACTGGCACATCATCAATGGAATAATAGATTTCGTGCTTCAGCTGCTGCGCCTGGACTTCCTCACGTTTTGCCCCTTTGCTATCCACCCAGTCGGGGAGCAGGTATGTTGCACTGCAGGTCTGCTGCATCCTGTAGCATTCCTTCATGTAGTCCTCATATTCCCAGTCCGGCCGTTCAGGTAGGGTTGCCGGATTTTCAACCTCATATCCTCTTTCCTCAAGGATCTTCTGTGCCTCTCCGAACTTGGATTTGTAGTCACTGTCGCCCGTGATTTTCCCTGCGATGTAGATTTTCATGTATTCCTCCGTGATGTTGTATGTCTACATGAAACCACAGGTATTTTTTAGACGGACTTTTGAGGGAGCAAAATATTTAAAAAAGGCTTCCAGGCGTCATTTTTTAGCATTGACGGCAAGTTATTCGATTTTTCCGAAAACATGCCAAATTCACCGATATTCACCGACATAGAGGGAAAGTCTGATATGGTGTGCAGGTTGCAGAATGTGCAGAACGGGTGGGTTGGAAAAAAAAGTGGTTATTTTACTAAAATATCTATCAAAAAGAATGAAAAAGCCCCGGACTTTTCCGGGGCTGCAAAAATCAAGCAGTTAGTTTTTCTATCTGATCTAAAG
>JAZQMW010000076.1:0-18351 GCA_045627025.1 Treponema sp.
CTTATCATCCGCAATCTTGAAAACGAAGCCCGTCATGACGGACAGGCACTTTTGAACAAGATTGACCAGGAAGCACAAGTAAGCGCTGAAAAAAAGGCACAGCAGATTCTCGTGTCGGCCATCCAGCGTGTTGCAACGGAAACTACGAGCGACATAACAGTTGCTACGGTTTCACTTCCAAGTGATGAAATGAAGGGAAGAATCATCGGTCGAGAAGGCCGAAACATCCGTTCCCTTGAAACCCTTACGGGAGTCGACATCATTATCGATGATACGCCGGAAGCAGTTGTCATAAGCTGTTTTGATCCAGTAAGAAAGGAAATTGCACGTGTTGCGCTTGAGCGCCTCATCATTGACGGTCGCATTCATCCGGCTCGCATTGAGGAAGTCGTTCAGAAAGTAACTCGAGAGATACAGCAGAAAATATACGAGGAAGGAGAAAAGGCTCTCTTTGAACTTGGACTCCACAATCTCGGACAAGATGCAATCAGGGCAATCGGAAGGCTCTATTTCAGGACAAGCTACGGACAGAATGTGCTTACGCATTCAAAGGAAGTTGCAGAAATCGCAAGTCTTCTTGCGGCTGAAGTCGGGGCAAACAGGGATCTTGCAAAGAAAGCGGCACTTTTGCACGATATCGGCAAGGGTGCAGAAAACGACAGTGACCAGAACCATGCGGAAATCGGTGCTGAAATGGCCCGAAAAATGGGTGAAGATGCACGCATCGTAAATGCAATCGCAGCACACCATAACGACTGCGAAGCACAGACAATCGAAGCCGTACTTGTTCAGGTAGCTGATGCCATAAGCGCGGCCCGTCCTGGTGCAAGGCGTGAGACTGTAGACAATTACGTAAAACGTCTTGAAAACCTTGAAGAAGTTGCAAAGAAATTCCCTGGCGTTGAACAGGCTTATGCAATTCAGGCAGGACGTGAACTCAGGATTCTCGTCAATAACGAAAAGATTCCTGACGCAGACGTAAAGGATCTTGCAAAACAGATAGCAAAGCAGATCGAGACAGATCTCCGCTACCCTGGAAGAATCAAGATTACAATGATTCGGGAAACAAGAATCATAGAATACGCAAGATAATTGCAAGGCCCGGTTTTATGCCGGGTCTTTTTTATTGGGGAACCTCTAGATAATGCAATCTTTAGAGATGCCTGTTACAATCAGGAAAATCTGCATCAAAAAAAAGAGCCATCAAATGCAAAAAAATTGCAGAAAAGACAACAAAATCCACAATTCCCTAAAAATTTAAATTTGCGATAAAATCAGCATTGAAATCTTCATCAAGGGAAAGATCCATGGCATCAACATTTTTCACCATGGATTTGAGAGATGAAAGTGCATCCTTTTCCAAAAGAATTCGGGTAGCACCCTTGAGGCTTGTATTTCCCATGCAATTAACACGATCCTTAAAACATTCCGGGAAAAACTTAAGGTCAAATACATCATTCATATTCAGGTTAAATCCTATATTTCCGGAAATATAAAGATCTGCATCCTTTATGGAATTTCTTTTCATCAAAATGCCAAGCCCCGTATATATGGCACTTTTTGCAAGCTGAAAATTCCTTACATCCTTTTGGGACACAAAGACATCGTCCTTAAGGAAAATTTTGTCGCCCCCTCTTGCAAATGCACCGCCTGAATCAACCAAACCTTCTCGCAAAAAATGCGCAAGATAAGAAATCACGCCCGTCGCACAAATTCCCCTGGCTTTTCCACCGCCGAAAACTTTTCCGACATCATGAATCGCACCTTCTGCAAAACCCATTCCGCATTCGGTTCCAAAACTCTCAAGACAAGGACCTGCAGCCACTGACGTTGAAAGAAAACGCCTTGAAACATGATTATACGAAACCATCTCGCAGTTTGTGCCCACATCCACAAGCACGGCATCTTTTTCAAGAGAATCAAAATCAATACAGAGAAGAAACGGTGCAATGTCACCACCCACAAAAGGTGATATCGGAGGAACAAAAATGTATTTTCTTCCCCCCGCTTCCCTTTCCGTCACAATGCCGTCAGGAATGGAAAACGGGAAAACGGAAAGCGACTCAACGCTGACACCAAAAAAAAAGCAAAGCATGGCAGTATTCGCGCTTACGACAATTCTTGAAGCAAACCCAATTCTTGAATCTATTTCAGAAACAATTCCCGATATCTGGGATTCAAGCTCTTCGCGCAAAACAGAAAGCCCTCCGTCATTCAGTGAAAAAGATATTCTTGAAACAATGTCAAGTCCATATTTCGAAAGGACATTTGTCTGGGTTATGGAGGCAACTTTTTTACCCGACACGAGATCATGCACGCAAGCTTCGACTGTCGTGGTACCGATGTCTATCACGACACCAACGTCAAGACACGGAAGCCCTTCCTCCAAAAAAGACTCAGAAAACGAGACGTTTACTTTTTGAACACAAAGACCGCATTTTCGGCATACCCTGCAAAGCATTCAGCAAGTGTAAATGTTATTTCGGAAAAAAGCAATGGATTAAGATGCATCAAAAGGAATAAATGAGGGCATTCCTATCCGGCATGCCAAAGCCTGCATTGAATAAAATTGCCACATAAGATAAAATGAAGGGAATGATTTTTTCTGGCATTATGTCCGCATTGATAGCATTCTCACTTTTTTCATGCGCAACTGCAAGCGTACCCGTCGTTGACACAAATCATTTCAGTGATGGAACAGACATCGTAACTTCTGAAGATTTTTTCACATCATCGGAAAACCGCATTTTCATCGCATTTGCAGGCGACATAATGGCGCATACGGAAAACATTTCGGGAGATTTCAAAAACATCTACAGCGACATAGCTCCATTTCTAAAAAAGAACGACTTCGCGCTCGCAAATCTTGAAACGCCCGTAAACAACAAAATCGGCTACAGCACATACCCCAGGTTCTGCATAAAGGAAGAATATGCGCTTGCATCCATTGATGCGGGATTCAATGTGTTCAGCCTCACAAACAATCATACTGACGACCAGGAAATTCTCGGAATGCAGACAACAAGGGATTTCTTCAAGAAACTTGAATCGGAAAACGATGCCAGGGAAAGGAAAATTTATGCCACAGGCATCAAGGACAAAAAAAATGATCCCCTCACCTACAGGATTCTTGAAAAAAACGGATGGAAAATATTATTTGTGTCGGTTTCGGAAATTTCGAATACATTACGCCACACGGAATACTATGATTATGTAAAACCCACGGCAAAAGAGCGGGAAAAATTTCTTGGAGAAATACATGAATTGAGGGAAAAAACAAATCCTGACATATTCATACTGGGATTTCACTGCAATGAAGAAGAATACGTGCTTACGGTTGCAGAAAATCAAAAAAAATTCTATCATCAGATAATAGATTCTGGAGTTGACGTTCTTTGGATAAATCATGCACACGTACCGAAAGAATGGGAAGTTTTTTCAGACAGGTCTACCGGATGCGAAAAATTGATTTTCTATGGCATGGGCAACACCATAAGCGGCCAGAGACGCAATCCACGTTTCAAAAATCCATCCAGAAACCTGGAATATACGGGGGACGGATTACTCACACAGGTTGCATTTGAAAAAAAAGAGGGAAAAGTGCATTTGTCGCTTGTAAATCCAATGATAATCACAACCTACATTACGATGGAAAAACAGTATGTAATAAGGATTCTTAATGAACAGCTGATAGAAGAACTCAAGATGCAGGACAGGAAAGAATGGTCTGACTATCTTGCAGAGCGAAAAAAACTAATGGAAAAAATTAAAGGAAAACTTACATGGGAATAAATTATAAGAAATTGCCTGTCTATGAGCAGAAAGACATCATATTGAAAGCATTGCAGGAAAACCAGGTCATTGTCGTGCAAAGTCCGACAGGATCCGGAAAAACGACACAGCTTCCGGTAATCCTTCATGAAGCAGGATACAGCGAAAACGGCATCATAGCAGTCACGCAGCCAAGAAGGATTGCGGCACTGAGCGTGAGCGAATTCATTTCAAAGCAGCTGAAGACAAAATATCCGGGACTTGTCGGATACAAGATGCGCTTTGAGGACAAGACTGACTATACGACGAAAATCAAGATAATGACAGACGGAATCCTATTGCAGGAGATGAAACTTGACCCGTACATGAGCAAATATTCGGTCATAATGGTTGACGAAGCCCATGAACGAAGCCTGAACATTGATTTCGTGCTAGGTCTTTTAAAAAGGGTTTTGGCCGTAAGAAAAGATTTCAAGGTCATCGTAAGCTCTGCGACAATGAATGCGGAAAGCTTCAGCAAATATTTTGGAGGCTGTCCGATTGTAACCATAGAGACGCAGACGTTCCCGGTAACGATGGTATACGATCCACCGGCCATTGCAGCCACCACGGCAACAGAAAACGGATGCGAGGCACTTCTTTCCAAGATTGAAAAGACAGTAGACAGGATTCTTGACAACAAAAACCAGGGAGACATACTCATATTCCTTCCAGGTGAAAAAATAATCAAGGACTGCATGCTGAGACTTTACAACGCGCCATTCAAGAACAAAATACACATAATTCCACTTTATGGAAGACTTCCGAAAGAAGAACAGGAAAAAGTATTTTCGAATGCACCTTTCGGAAAGAAAAAAATCGTAATAAGCACGAACATAGCGGAAACATCGGTCACAATAAACGGAATAACAACGGTAATAGACTCGGGTCTTGCAAAACTCAATTTCTACAGCCCGAAAACATTCACGTCAAGCCTAAACGAAACTCCGGTAAGCCGGGCAAGCTGCAACCAGAGGCGTGGAAGAGCCGGAAGAACATGCGAAGGCACATGCTACAGGCTATATTCAAGAAAAGACTTTGACGAACGTGATGAATATACTGTAGAAGAAATCTACAGGACAGACTTGAGCGAGGTTGTCCTCAGGATGGCGGAACTTGGAATCACGGACTTTGAAAGTTTTGACTTCATATCACCTCCACAGCACGAAGGACTTGTAGGAGCCGTTCACACACTCAACATGCTCAAAGCTCTTGAAACTGACGGAAGCCTTTCAAGCATAGGAAAACTCATGGTGGAATTTCCGCTTGAGCCGCGTGTAAGCCGAATCATAGTGGAAAGCATAATGCGGTACCCAGACGTACTCGAAGAAATTCTCATAGCATCCTCTTTCTTGAGCACTCAGTCACCATTCGTGCTTCCTGTCGGTGAGGAAATGGATGCAAGAGCCGCACACCATGCATTCAGGGACATTCAGGGCGACTTCGTATCATACGTGAAGCTTTTCAGAACATACATGGGCATGAAGGACAAAAGCCAATTCTGCAAGAACAACTATCTCGATGAAAAAGTCATGGCTGAAATACTCAACATAAAGGAACAGCTTGAGGAAATCACGTCAAAAAGACTCATGGTGCCAATCACGTCTGGCGGCAGCATGAACGACTACCTCTGCTGCATTGCATGCGGAATGATTCAGTTTGTTTGCGTCAGGGATGGAAAGGAAAACTACAGGAGCCTTACGCAAGACCACATATCAATTCATCCGGGTTCTAACATGTTCAAGGTAAACCCTCTTTACATTGTGGCTGGAGAAATAGTCCGCACATCAAGAATGTTTGCCATGAGCGTATCACCGCTTACAAAATCACTTCTTTCAAAAATCGACCCGAATCTTGAATCTGAGCTTTCAAATGCAAGAAGCGCAAAAGGCAGAAGCCTTACCGGAAACCTTGAATATGAAGGAACGAATTTCAGTGACATCAGGGAAAAAGTAGGCAAAGATGATTCCAAAAAGAAGAAAAGGAAAGAGGACAAAAACAAAAACGAAGAAGAGAAAATATGCATATCAGGCATAAATTTTTCCATCAAAAAAACAAAGGGCAAAAAGACAGTATTGCTTCCTCATGAAGATTTCATACCTGCGATAAAGGCCGAAAAAAATGAAAACCTTCTCGCACAGATAGCGGGACTCAGGGGCACAATCACTTATAAAAAAGGATATACGCTCTTTGACTCCGAAAAAATGGAAATCATCATGAAAGCTTCAAAAATCATGAACCTTTCGCCAATAGATGAGGACATGTGGCCAAGAAAACTTAACGTAAACATAAATGACACGGAAAATCTCGTAAAACTCATAAACTCGATAGACAAAGTCATGAACGTGACAGAGGCCAAAAAGGCAACCAAGGAATATGGTTTCATCTGCCTGTTTACGGACGGAAAAGGCACATACTGGTACAAGGTTTCAAGGGGATTTGCAACAGCGCTTAACGAAAGCATAGCATCTCTTGAAAAACTCATTGATGACGTAAAAGACTCGTCTCTTGATGATGCCCAGAAAGGAAAAATAAACACGATATACAGGCTTTTAAGCAGCATGTACGAATAAATTTTGCTTGAGGGAACTTCTGAAAACATCAATTTCCAGAGGTGACTTAAAAAAGCGGATAAGGAATAAGGAGAAAATGACATGAAAAAACGCATTTCTTTTGCTCTTGCCACAATGATTGGAATAGGCATTGCATCTGCACAGGTACTTGAATCGCCAGAACTCAAAAACACAGTCTGGACGGGATTTGGAAATCCAAATGACGCAGACACGATGTTTTATGGACTGACAGATGTTTTCCAGGCACGAATCGACTCAGGAAAGCTTTCCGTGGAGGGAATGCTCAACTGGGGATTCCTTGCAAACTATGACAACAAGGGAAACATAGACAATTTTCAGCTCGGAACCACAAACAAAACGGCAAAATCAATCCATTACGGAAGAGATGGAAGGCCGTCAAACAACAGCAATGCATACAGCCTGAACAACAGCCCGAATGTACAGAACATGTCAATCAATTCATATTATGTCAACTTTTTCTATGCAATAAATGAAAACCTTGATTTTGGCATCGGAACGGACTTAAACTGGAAAGTTGGACCTGCACCAAGCTACGGCGACGCTTTCCTCTGGGAATCAAAGGCACACATAAGGCAGGGTGGATTTTCAACAGCCTACAATGACAATTCCGGGGCATATGCACCGACATCAAACGACAGCATCTCAACATACAGGTTCTATATAGACAAGCCAGGTGAAGCCGATGTAGTCGGATTCATTCCCTATGCGAATGTTTTTGCAAAACGTGCGCTCGGCCTCAAATATGAATCAAAGGGAAATGTGGGCCTGAAATTTGGAGCCGCAATTCCAAACGGATTCAACACGGATGACCCTCTGATAAATATTGGAGCAGAAATCGCGCCAACTGAAACAGTGCTCATCGCAGCCTCAGCAGAAGGACTCGGTCAGCATGGCATAAACTTCTACACAGGCGGCTCATTCAACTTTGGTTCCGTTCTTCTCGACGTCTATTTTGCTGCAGACAGCCTCAACACGGACGAAAGTGATGACGAGGCATACGGAACAGGTTTCGCCCTTACGTTCACGTCATCAAAGTCACTCATTTCCATAAAACCGGAGCTTGGAATAAACTTTTTCCAAAATGACGACTACACACCTGCATGGTACACAGGAGTCGACATAGGAATCCCAATCCACAAGGATTTCCGCCTTTCAATATGGACGTCAATTGCATTCGGTTCAGAAGATGAAAAATGGGACAATTATAATGTTTCAAAAGATTATGACGGAGGTTTCATATTCAACATGAAGCCATCACTTGCATTCACTCTAAGCACCCAGACAACCATTTCCGTAGACATAAATTACGAGCATCGTGAAGCATTTGACGACACGGAAAGAAACTGCTGGTCATCGGGAGTCTTCATAGAGCACAGGTTCTAGTTTTTTTCCATTCAAGGCAAACGGCAGGGATTATTTCAACAAATTCCGTTTGCCTTGTAACTCAAAAACATTCAGCGGCCATTCAACCTCCACCAAAAACGGTGGATTTTTTTATGCATCAGTCCCCTGCACCACACATCGCCATCCAGGCAGAAAATTTGCAAAAAATTAAAACGGCGACAACATAACAAACCTAAAACAAAGCCTTTACATTCATCTTTTTTTCCGATATATTATTCATCACGTGGATTTCAACGGAACAGGGTGAAAATCCCTGACTGGACGCTCAGCGGTAACATGCCAGATGTCAAAAGTCACTGCTTTTTGCGGGAAGGCTTTTGAAAAAAATTCATGGAGTCCGAAAACTTTGGTTCACGGGACAAAATTGTCCAAAGGCATGCGCATGCAAGCCTGATTAACATTTTGGAAAGAAGGCGCTCTTTTTTCCGGAGAAACAAATGAAACATTTCAACCCTCTTCTCTCAAAGGCACAGAAATTCTGCGTTCTTTTTGTATTGGCAGCATCATTGTCTGCTGCATTCACTTCATGTTCCACAAACAATGATGACGATGACGATGCATCAATCAACGGTTCTTGGGTCAGCACTTTTTACGAAAAATATGAAGTCACAAACCAAAGATATGACAACTTCTATTCTACAGACAATGGTGCAACATTCACCATCTCATACAGCACGGACAGCGTGCAGATTGTACCCACAGACGAAACAAGCGGCTACGTGTTTGGAAAATTTTACGATGCAACAAAGCTCGGTTACGGTGCAGAAGTCGGAGAATGGTATGCAATCCATTACAAAAACCTCAAGAAAAATTCTGTTTCAATTTCGCAGGCTTACAAGGCAGGCGGAAAAGCTTCATGCGGTACACTTGAAGAAGCAAAATCGGAATACTCGGTAGAAAACGGATATTTTACAGGCTATTCTGAATGCGTAAGACAGTAAAAATATCAGCAGTCGCAATGCTGGCGGCTGCATGTTTTCGACATCCAAACAAAATTTACCCGGAAAGCGAAGAATTCAGCGAAGAAACAAGGCTCCCGAAAATAGTCACGTACATAACACGACCTTTAGTGGAACAAAAATCCACATACACGAAAAATGACATAGAATCGTCATGCTCGGAAAGCATCACTTCATTCCTTGAGTCAAAGGGAATCCAGCTGCTTTCTTACGGCACATACGGACTTGAATCAAAACCGTCCATAAGGGGATTCACAGACGAAACGGTGCGTGTTGTGATGGACGGCATATGCATGAACAATCCACAGTACGGAACATTTGATTTTTCATCAATCAACCTGCACGATGTGGAAAAAATAGAAGTTACCCGCGGAGGATTTACGGAAGGCATTGAAGACGAAGGTGCAGTCGGCGGAGTGATTTACATAACCACAAAAAAACAAAGCCTTGAAAAATCATTTGAATCGGACACCGGCACAAAGACTTTTTTTTGCAAGAACCACATTCTTGACACATTAAACCAATCGTTGGGTTTTTCATCACCAATGGGGGAAAACACATTCCTGAAGCTGTCGCTAAAAGGATGCATGGCAAAAAACGGATTTCGATACAGGGATTTCAACAATGAGATTTCAGAACAGAAAGACAATGAAGTAAAAGATGCACATTTTTCATCATCCATAAGCCATTATTTCGGCAACGGAAACAGTTTTTCATTCAGTGAAAAAATATATGCCGGAGACAAAAACATCAGTGGTCCGGAAAATTCTTCAAGCATTGGAAACCAAAAGGACTTGGACTCTGCATTTCTCGCATCAATCTCATTTCCAGAAGCACGGGATTCCTTAAGCCTTTCGTCCCAGTTTTCATGGATTTCAAGCAAAAGGAATTATGAAGAAGCAGACGAAAAAAGCACGCACAAGCTCAACATGCTTTCATTTTCAGCAAAGACAATGTACTTTGGAAGCGAAAAAATAAACCAAAGCGCAGGCATAAACTTTCAGGCCGCAATTCTTGATTCCACAAACGATTCAGAAAGAAAAGTGATGTCAGCGACAGCAAAAGAGACTACAAAAATCTTCATGAATGATGTTTTTTCATTGTGCATTCCGCTGGGATTTAAAATCCAGGGAAAAAACATGGCTTTTACGCCCAAAATCGGAATAAAGGCAGAAATGAAGTTCTTGGATTTGATGCTTTCGGCATACAGGATGGTTCAGTTTCCAAACATGGATGACCTTTACTGGAACGACAGTTTCAACGCAAAAGGAAATCCCGACCTTGAAAATGAAAACGGATATGGTGCAGAGTTCACCATAAACGCAAAAAATGAAATTCTTCCCTTTTCATTTGCGGCATACACAAATTACTATGAAAAGAAAATCCAATGGTCATACACAAATCAAAAATGGATGCCTGAAAATGTATCAAGCGCTTTCTATCTGGGATTCGACTTCATGACTGAAAAAAGAATTTCAAGCTTTTACAAGATGAACTTCAATGCAGAATATCTTCATACAAAACTACTGGACAAAAAAAACAGGCTGACTTACGGCAAAAAAATAATGTGGACGCCAGATTTTGTTTTTTCAATTGGAAATGAATTCAATTTCAGGATGATTGATTTTTCAATCGGAGGAAACTACACCGGAAAAAGATATGTCAGCAACCTGAACGTGAGTTTTCTTGAACCGTATTTCCTCCTGAATGCATCAGCAAGGATAAAATGCTCAAAAACATTTACCCCATACGTAAATGCGGAAAACATCCTCTGCACAGACTATGAATCAGTTGAAAACTATCCGATGCCGCTTGCATCCGTAACCGTCGGAGTAAAAATCGGCATTCAGTCAAGCAAATAGCATGCATCATGTTGAAGAAATCTCCGAAAGTCATTTTTTGGAGATTTTTCTTTCAAGCTTGAAAAAAAATACTTGATTATGTACATTTATCTCATGAAGAGAATCTATTATTTCATTTTGCCAGGATTATTTTTATCCTCAGTATTTGGATGCAAGACAACTTCTGTCTCTAGCAACCCTCAGAAAGATGAAAAAATTGAGCAGCAGGCCCGCAAAAACACTTCAAAAGAAGCAAAAAAATGCATTGCCATAAACAATGACATTCCAATGGGAAACATCTCTACATTCGATGATTTTGAAGAAGATACCTACTGGTTTGCGCATGGAGATGCATTCAGCGCGCTGCCTTCGGAAGACTGGGCTTCAAGCGGAACATATTCATGCATGATTGAGTACAGGACAAAAAAGAACTCATCGGCATCAATTTCATGCACGAATCTTCAGACAAACGACTTCACGGGAACAACTTCAATTCTTGCAGATGTCTACAACCCGACATCGTCTTCAATAGAAATGTGGGTCGAGCTAGGCATTGGAGAAAATCATGATGAAGTGAGGACAAAAAAGGCTGTTCTTGGAATCGGTGAAAACATGAACGTCATATTTTCACTTCTTCACGAACTTACGGACGCATATGGAAATCCCGTATCAATCGAAAACTCGGCAGATGACATAAGGGAGATTTCGCTGAAATTCACAAACGGTGCATCTCCGGTATACGTAGACAACATCAGGCTGCACAAATCCTACTGATTTTTTTCTATGCTCTTCGTAAGGACAACAGGACGCTGTTCGAGGGAATACACGCCGCTGCTCTCAGACTTGTATGCTTCAATGATGACCGTATTCTCTCCATCCTTCTCAACAAGATCGATCTTATATAGGTTCATGAAATATTTCGGATTATTATAGCTTCTGAACTGAATGAAATTCTTTCCGTCAATATTGAGGCCCGCATAGCTTCCGTTATCAAGAATGCTGCTGTTTCTAAGGCTGAATGAACCTGATGAGAAAGAAACTTCCGTTCCATCCGAAATTTTCCAGTTTCTCTGCTTTTCAAGAACTACTATCGGACTTGACTTTCCAGCGGAATTTTTCATTTTCCTGTCATTTCCAGCCATCATGTTTTGGGAAAGCTTTTTGTAGGAACCGTCCCACAAAGGACTCTCGCCTATGAGCATTCTGACATCATCCTGAATCCTGACGGAAATTTCATCCTTTGACTTCAATGAAATGTCCACTTTTCTCTGAAGGTTTTCTATTTCCTGGTTCACTGTGGAAAGATACATTCCATTGCGCCTTACGTTGCTGTGTGCCCACTTGTATACTTCCTCAACGTCATCCTTGAAAAAAATAACTTCACGTTCATTATAATCAAAGAAAAGGTACCTGTTTTCTGAAGATGCAACATCATTCATGGCCCAAAGACCGTTCAGAAAATTTGCAAAAGTTGCAACAGTACCGTCCTGTATCTTTGCAAGTTCCTTTGCAGCAATTCTGCTTCCAGCCACATGAGTGATGCCGTCTTCCTTATACACGCCGTCATTCTCATTCCAGGAATACTTTATCTGAAGCTGATCCTGGGTTGCGCCATCAGTCCTGTATACCCATATCGGAAAGCTTGCACCTTTTGCGTTTGCACGCTCGTATGCATCAAACCTCTCCTGCTGCTGAATGAAAATCGTTCCATCCGCGCTAAAATCGGCAATCTTGCTTAAAGAGAACGAACCGTTTCTGTTATTAATGAAATATGCCTGGAAAACAGACTCCCCACCGTCAGAAAACCCCTGATATACAAGAGCATTCCTGTGGTCTCCGGTAAGATCAATGCCTGTGCAGGAAAAGGTCTGAACAGAAGAAACATTCGTCTTTATCACGCTTTTTCGCTCATAAACATTCAATGAAGGATTATAAAGGCCGACAATCAGCGAAATGTATGGAGAAGACAAAGTCTTGACGGAATTCACCTGGTCATCGCATCCGTCACCGTCAAAATCAAGACTCAAAACATCCAGAAGTATTTCATCATCCTCAAGTGGAACAAGAGAAACAAGAGAAGAACTGCCCTCTCCTTCTGAAGATTTGTCGTTGTCAGACTTAACGTCCTTGTTGGCTTTTGGAATAACAACCGTAGCAGACATCTTTTTCTGCTCGGATTTATATACAAAATTATGAGCCACAATGGCAACAGATATCACAGAACCCATTATGACAAACAAAGCAACCGTCACTCTTTTTTTCATGAGTATATTTTATAAAAGAAACAAACATTTTTCAAGCTGAAAATGCATGCAGGGAACCTTGCATCAAGCAAAAATTCCCCGCAAAATGACAGAGCTGTTTTTAGCAGCCGGAAAGAACTTCCTTAAGGATGGAAAGACCGCTTTCTATCTCAGAGTCAGAAATGTTAAGAGGAGGAACAAAGCGGAGTACATCAGAACCTGCCGTAGAGAACAGGAGGCCTTTTTCAAGACACTTCTTTTCAATTTCCACAGGATTGACATTTACCTGCACTCCAATCACAAGTCCCATGCCCCTGACATCAACAACGCACTTCATGTTCCAGGACTCAACAGTTTTCCTGATGTAGTCGCCCTTTTTCTTTACGCTGTCCATGAAGCCTTTCTTTGTAAGCTCGTCAAGAACAACAAGAGCGGCACTGCATGCAAGAGGATTTCCGCCAAAAGTAGACTGATGGTCACCGGCCTGGAATACATTTCCCTTGCCGCGATACATGCAGGCTCCCATAGGAACTCCACCTGCAATTGCCTTTGCAAGAGTCACCACCTCAGGCTCAACTCCATAAATGTCTGAACAGAGAAGCTCACCGCATCGTCCCATGCCGGTCTGCACTTCATCACAGATAACTATTGCACCTGCGTCTCGTGCTTTCTTCGCACAAGCTTTTGCCCATTCCATATCCAAAGGAAGAACGCCACCTTCACACTGCACGCATTCAAACATTACTGCAGCCACAGTATCATCAAAAACCGTCTCAAGGGCATCGTAATCATTAGGTTCAAGATACTTGAATCCCTCAACATACGGTCCAAAGCATTCAGGATGAAATTTGTCCTGACCTGTCGCAGTAAGAGTTGTAAGAGGACGGCCATGAAAAGAATGCTTCAATGTGACAATCGTCCTTCTTTTTGCACCACCGTTAAGCCATCCGTATTTTCTTGCAAGCTTTACTGCACATTCATTTGCCTCAGCACCGGAATTTCCGAAGAACACACCCTCAAATCCAGTGGCAGCGAGAAGCTTTTCCGCATATTCATTTCCGACATCGCTTGTAAAATAATTGCAGATATGAATCTGCTTTCCTGCCTGATTGCAAATGGCATCCACAAGGGGCTTGTAATTGTGTCCAAGACAGTTTACTGCAATGCCCGCAAGAAAATCAACATATTTCTTTCCGTTGATGTCTGTAAGGGTTGCACCTTCTCCTTTTACAAACGTAACATCAAAACTTCCGTAATTATTCAGAATCTTACTGTTACCCATAATATACTCCAAACAGAACCTGCATAAAATGCAGGACAATGCATTTATCAACGCCCACGAAAAAAAAATCGTAGCACCTACATGCCGCACAACGCCATGACATTGACATGTCAGCAAAAAAGAGGAATCAATGTATCATTGTTCCTATGCCGCGGTCACTGAACATTT
Source organism: Treponema sp. (assembly GCA_045627025.1). GTDB lineage: Bacteria > Spirochaetota > Spirochaetia > Treponematales > Treponemataceae > Treponema_D. The sequence continues at coordinate 14,302 of JAZQMW010000076.1, forward strand.
CAATCAAAAGAGAATGAGGAACGCGGCCGTCAATTATGTGGGTCTTTGGAACTCCACCATTCAAGGCTTCAAGACAGCATTCAATCTTCGGAATCATTCCGCTTGATATTATGCCTGAAGATATGAGCCCCGGAATTTCCTGCCTGTCAATGCGCTTGATAAGGGATGCAGGATCATCCACATTCTGAAGGACACCAGGAACATTCGTAAGCTGAACAAACTTCTCAGCCTTAAGGGCAACAGCAATTTTTGCGGCCGCAGTATCGGCATTTATGTTGTAGCGGTTCATGTCTCCGTCTTCACCAAGTGCAATCGTAGATACTACAGGAATGCAGTTTTCCTTTATAAGGGAAAGAAGAATTTCAGGATTTACCTGAGTGATTCTTCCCACATAGCCAAGATCGACTCCGTTCTCGCAAATTTTCTTTGCACGCAAAAGTCCACCATCGGTACCGCTCAATCCAACAGCTTTTCCGCCTTCCTGAACAAGGAGACCTACAATTCCCTTGTTGAGCTTACCGGCAAGAACCATCTGCACGATTTCCATGGTTTCGGCATCCGTATATCGAAGTCCGTTCACAAACTTGCTTTCCTTTCCAACACGCTCAAGCATGCTGTTGATTTCAGGTCCGCCACCGTGAACAAGAACTACATGCACGCCAATCGTACTCAAAAGCACGATATCTTCCATGACCTGCATCTTAAGCCCTTCGTTGAGCATGGCATTTCCACCGTATTTTACGACAACAGTTTTTCCACACCATCTCTTGAAATATGGAAGTGCCTGAACAAGCACCTCAGACCACTGTTCGTTATTCAAAAGTGATTCTTCATCATTCATGTTTAATTTCCCGCAACGCAGTTCCCGAAAAACAAATTCCAGGAAACAGACTAAAATTTATAAGCAAACCCCTGAAAAACTTAGCTTCCAGAATTTTGCCTGCTCTTTCGATGTCCAAAAACAACCAGACCCGAAATTTTCCAAAGGAAACCTCCAAAATTTGCAATTTCTAGAGGCAACTTCAAAAAACGATGTTCCAAGACTTGCAATTTCAAGACCTGGAACTCGTCGGTCATATCCAAACAGTATTTTTTAGAGACAACCTAAAGCAAATGAGCCCTGATGTCTTCACCAGATGCGCTAGAAAGCATTGCCGGCGGAACATCAAAAATCGTCTTGCATCCAAAATCTCCCTTGCCGTTCATGCGTTTTACGGCACGGGCACATGCTACAAGAACACTTGCCGTAAACTCTGGATTCGAGTCGAGGCGAAGCGAATATTCTATCGTATGCGTATGCTCTTTTTCCCATCCGGTTTTTCCGTTTCGGATTACAAATCCACCATGAGGAAGTCCTGCATGTTTTTCCTTCATCTCTTCTTCAGAAATGAAATGTACGGTCGTATCATAATCCGAAAAATAATTCGGCATGTTTTTTATCTCGCTTTCAATCTTTGCCCTGTCAGCATTCTCTTCGGCAACTACAAAAACTTCACGTGTATGTTTCTGCCTTGTCGTAAGCTCAGGATTCTTTCCGGAACGAACCTCAGAAAGAGCCTCTGGTACAGGAACCGTATACTGGCGTGCATCCTTTACGCCCTCAATTCTCCTGCATGCATCACTGTGGCCTTGGGAAACGCCTTTTCCCCAGAAAGTATAGTCCTTTCCGTCAGGAAGAATAATGTTTGCATAGAGTCTGTTCAGGCTGAAAAGCCCCGGATCCCAGCCGGCACTTATGATGGCGGTCTTTTTTGCAGCCAAAGAAGCCTTGTCGACATTTGCAAAATGCTCAGGAATTCTTGCATGAGTGTCAAAGCTGTCAACAACATTAAAAAGCGATGCCATTTTTGGAGTAAGAACCGGCAAATCAGTTGCACTTCCGCCACAAATTATCAATGCATCAATCTTGTCCTTGTATTCCTCGATTCTGTCAGATTTTATGACAGGCACGTCAGACAGGATTTTTACTGATGAAGGATCGCGTCTTGTAAAAACAGCAACAAGCTCAAGATCATCATTCTGCTTTATGGCGCATTCAACGCCACGACCAAGGTTTCCGTAACCTAAAATACCAATTCTTGTTTTCATGAGATTACCTCTTTTCCAAGAACAAAATAGTACAATAAAATCAGGAAAAATTCAATTTCATTAAGAAAAAAACTCCTGATTTTATGAAGCGCCTCAAGTCCTGTAATCGCCGTTTATTTTCACATAGTCGTACGTAAGGTCACAACCCCATGCAGTTCCAGAAGCTTTTCCGTCACGACATGCAATGTTTATGACAATCTCAGATTCTGAAAGAACTTTCTTTGCAACATCCTCGTCAAATGAAAGCGGCGTTCCATCCTCAAATACCTTGAGCACAGTCCTTTTTCCTTTCTGTTCACCGACAAAATCCGTGGCACCCGTTCTCTCTGAATTTTCCGCACTTGAAAACTCAATGCTTGTCCTGTCAGGATCAAATTCATAGCCAGAATATCCCATGGCACAAAGGAACCTTCCGAAATTTGCATCGGCACCGAAAATGGCAGCCTTTGCAAGACTTGAGCTTATGACAGCCTTTGCAAGACCTCGTGCAGTCTCTACATCCTTTGCACCGGTAACATTGCATTCTATGAGCTTTGTAGCACCCTCACCGTCTCCTGCAATCTTTTTTGCCATCTGGCGGTTGATTGCATCAAGAGCCTCGCAGAAACAGTCAAAATCTTTTCCCTCTTCGGTAATTTCCGCATTGCCGGCCATTCCGTTTGCAAGAATCGTAAGGGAATCATTTGTAGATGTGTCACCGTCAATTGAAACGCAGTTGTATGTACCTGCCACAGAATTCCTCAATGCTTTTTCAAGCATCTTTGAGCTGATGGCACAGTCTGTCGTCATGACAGAAAGCATTGTTCCAAGATTGATGTGAATCATTCCGGAACCCTTGCACATGGCTCCAATATGAACTTTCTTTCCTCCAATCTCAGTCTCTACGGCACATTCCTTATAATGCGTGTCGGTCGTCATTATTGCAATTCTTGCTTCCTTGTGACCTTCCTTCGAAAGCCCTGCCTTAAGTTCGCCAATCTTTGCTTCTATTTTCTCCACAGGAAGCTGTGCACCAATTACGCCCGTAGAATACACAATCACATCCTCAGTCTTTATGCCAAGAGATTCTGCCGCAAGAGAAGCCATCTTCAATGCAACTTCCGCACCTTTTTCTCCGGTACATGCATTTGCATTTCCTGAATTTGCAATGACAGCCTGGGCAATGCCGTTTGCTATATGTTTCTTTGTAAGCTTTACGCTTTCAGCCTTAACCCTGTTCTGCGTAAAAACACCAGATACATTGCATGGCTTTTCTGAATAAACAAGGGCAAGATCATTCTTCGTACGGCTCTCCTTGATTTTGCACAAAACACCATTTGCAAGAAATCCTTCCGCCGCCGTAACTCCACCATCGATAAATTGCATATTTATACACTCCTTATCTTATTTTTGCATAATTATACTACAAAATGCGTTTTCTGTCAATAAAAACACATTTCATTCACCTTTGGCCCTCATGAAACCCGAAAATCATGGTTTGGGGAAATACATGAAAAGCCCAAAAGACAGCACTAAAGATACAAGAAGTGTAATATAAAGAAAAGAATTAATCCACAAAAAGGACACATTTTATGAAAATTCCCTGAAAAATGAGAATGTGAAATTTCAGCCATCATGCCTTTTTCACAAAGTCAATGACAGTACATCTCATTCAGGCAAAAACTAGCTGAGCCTCGTCTCGAAATCCTTTTTGGGAAGAGGACGGTCAAAAAAATATCCCTGGGCATAAAAGCATCCGTTCTGCTTCAAAAGCTTCACCTGTTCCACAGTCTCCACGCCTTCCGCAATGCATTCAATTCCATAGTCGCCTGCCATGGACACGATATGCTGTATAGTGGAATTCATTTCGAGTGTTCCGCTCCGCTCCGTTTCCTCAAGGAAAGACTTGTCTATCTTAAGCACATTCCACGGAAGCCCCCTCATGAGGTTAACGGAAGAATATCCCGTTCCAAAATCATCTAG
>JAZQMW010000077.1:0-49801 GCA_045627025.1 Treponema sp.
AACGCATTCCAGTGCATACTCTTACGACAAATTTGCAGTCAAAACCCACTCGGTTGCAAATTCGCCCCCAATGCATGCCGATGTGTATCTTCACGCAAATCTGCAATTGAAACCTACTCGGTTGCAAACCGCCGCCTTAAAGGCATATTGGTGTATAGTTTGTCGTAAATTTGCAATCAAGAACTTTTCAATTGCAAATTCGCCCCCCAATGCATGCCGATGCATATCTTCACGCAAATTCATAATCAAAAACAACCCAACCGCAAACCGTAACTCATCTATTTCAAAATGCATCCGTGGAAAAAGCATTCATACAATTTTACGCTTCCGAGAAAAATTTCTTCATATCCCTGGTACCAGTTTATGTTTCCTGAAACGCTTGACTTGTAAGTGTATTCGCCAGCTTCATAAAAATCAGAACCTCGAAACGGATGCTCTCTGTCTGCCGATCGAAGTGCTTCTTTAAGAAAATCTCCGCTGAATCTTGAATCAAGAACTCTTCCCATGTAATTCATGCCATACACGGCTTTCCCGTTTTTCCAAATGGCTTCTTCTCCTGTGAACTGTTCTCCGCCGACGTAAGTGTCATGATATGTCCATCCATTTTTTTCATAATGAAAATCCACACTGTCAGATCTGGTGCCTTTTACTTCATTCATTTTTGCGGCATAAGTATTCACGTTTGCCTCAAGTCTGAAAGAAATAAGCTCATCAATGTCTGAAAAATCTTTCTCTGCCGGTAAGATTTCACATGACTGATCCTTTACAAGATAGTCGATGCTTACAGAAAAAAAACTGCTTATGGAAACCAGATTGTCAATTTCCGGTATTCCAAGCCCTGCTTCCCATTTTGCGACAGCCTGTCTCGAAACATTTATCTTTTCTGCAAACTGTTCCTGCGAAAATCCCTTTGTCTTCCTTAAAATCTTGATTTTTTCTGCAAATGTCATTTTATCCTCTCAAAAAAGAGTTTATATCAGAAATAAAAAAACATCCATTTACAGAAAGTAACATTGCGTGCAAGTTATAAGGGCATCCATAAAAATCATTTTGGAAAAAAACAAAATTGAGAATGCAAGAAACTCTGATTTTTCAAGAAAAAAAAAGCATCCCGAAATTTTCCAAGTACAATATGCTTGTTTCCTTGGATTTTCACGATGCCACTTTCCGTAGCTAGCCTTCAATTGTTTCCAATAGCCAGTCTATGAAAGGTTTCTTTTCTTTTGGTGATACGTCATTCAGTTCCACCCAAAAATGTCCCCTTGTTTCATATTCTGCATAAATTGAGTTTTTGCAGAACTTTGCAAGCATTTTTCCAGGTTTTTCACTCTGCTCGTATATGCCTTTGTCGTTTTTGGATGTTCCCCAGTAAAAACTTACGGGAAGTATGGACATAAGTTCTCTGAAAGAAACTTTATAATATCCGCTTCCTGAAACAACACCCTTGAAAAGTGAAGGTTCGTGACATGCAAGCTTGACGACAAATTCTGCACCTTGCGAATGTCCGAAACCGATTATTCGTGTTTTGTCGAGGCATTCATTTTTTATGAGAATGTTTTGAATCAAAAGGCTTACGTCATGGCAGTCACAAAAATATTCTCCGCGTGCAAGAATCACGAGTACCGCACATTCTATTTTTGACTGGAGTTTTTTGTCAATAAAAAGCCTTCCGAATCTTCCGAGAGAAGACCCTTTGCTTGAGGAACCGTGAAATGTCACTATGAGCGGAATCTTTGCGTTTTCATTATGTCTGTCGTTTCTGAATTTTGGCGGAATGTACAGAAAATATTCAAACCCGGAATATGTCTTTTCATAAAACCATGTACCGTTGTCAAAAGAATTTTCTGACCAGTAATAATCAGGGTCAAAGTTAAGTTTAAGCTCATCCCTTGAAAAAATTTTTTTTCCTGCAAAAATGCAGGCAAGAATTAAAAATAGAGAAAATATGATTAAAGCTGTTTTTCTTTTACTCATGATTCTATTTTATTCGACACATCATGATTTGTAAAGCGTACATCAATAAAGTTTCTTGTCTTATGTAAAAAACGTGATATACTATATTAAAAAGTATGTTTCTTGATTTCTTGCATTTTGAAATTACATGCGGGAATTTATAAAAAAAAATCAATAGTTTTGGTTCCTGCAAATTGCAATCTTAGAGACAGCTTAAAAATCCCTTAATTCAGGAGACTGAATGCAACCTAAGTTGTGAATTGCATTTTGTCAGTTTGCATCAGGATATTTTTTCGTTCTATCTTTATGCATGGTAAAAAAAATGATTAAAAATGTTGATTTGAGAATTGAACATATATTCGCACATGTCTCTTTTTATATTATAGCAGCTCTGTTTGCATTTATTTTGTGCTGTCAGCATCTTAGCCATAAAGGCGAGGCTCATGTTGGGCTCAGCGATGTGGCAAATTATGGAAGAAACTGGTTTTTGAAAAATGAGTCAAAGAAAATAAATCTTCCATATGAATATGATGCAGGTAAAAATGAAGTTGTGGTGATTGAAAAAAAACTTCCGAATTCCATTCAGCGTGGACAGGTTCTTTTGATGAGGTCCTTGAGGCAGGATGTAAGGATTTTTATTGATAATCATCTTCGTTATGAATATGACAGTAAAAATTTGAGATATGACACTTTGAATGCACCGAGTGCATATATTGTTTTTGAACTTTTCCCTTTTGACAGTGACAAAATAATAAGGATAGAAACAAGTACGTCTTCATCTTTTGCAGGCAGCATTGCTCCGATATATTATGGGCAAAGAGGCGATGTCGAAATTTCTGTTTTTCGGGAATACGGATTCATTCTTTCCATAAATGTTTTTGCCTTTGCTCTTGGATTTATAGTTTTATGCATTTGTCTTATTGCAAGATTTAAGTTGAATTTAAAGTTTCCTGTCATATATCTTTCGTTTGCAATTATTTCCATGGCATTGTGGGGAATTTGTGAAAGCAAGACAAGGCAGTTCTTTTTTCCGATATCTTCCATTCCAGGTCTTCTTGTGTTTCCCATGCTTGACCTCATGTGCATTCCTTTTTTCGTATATTGGAATGAGGTGCAGCGAAAGAGGTACTGTATTTTCTATCGCATATTGTGCTCTCTTCTTGTTGTGAATGCCGCAGTTTCCACCGTGCTGAATGCCCTTAATGTTGTGGATTATTATGATGTCATGCCTGTCACATACGTTCTGATTTTAATTGGAATCATCGTATCTTTTTTTACAACTGAGTATGATTTCTTTTTCCGCCATATCAGGGAATATGCGTTTGCATCGTTTGGATTGCAGTTTGTTTCCATCTTGGGGGCTACGGAAGTTATTCGTGCCATCATGAGGCAATCTTTTGGAAGCGATTATTTCATCTGTCTTTCTTTTCTCATTGTCCTTATATTTTCTACAGTCCAGACGATTTACGACCTCGTGCAAGTGTATAACAGAAGGCAGAAGTATGTTGAATTTCAAGCTTTGAAAACAATTCGTTCCATATCCACATCACTTGAAGCCAAGGATGCTTATACAAGCGGACATTCTTCCCGAGTTTCAGAATATGCCATGAAACTTGCAGAAGCCCTTGATGTAGGAAAAAGCGATATCGTAAACATTCGCTACATAGCGCTTATGCATGATATCGGCAAAATTGGAATTCCTGACAGCATATTGAATAAACCGGGAAAGCTTACTCCAGATGAGTTTTTCGTACTTAAACGCCACACGATAATCGGTTACGACATAGTTAAGACTGTTGATGAAATTCCAGGCCTCAAGGAAGGTGTCCTGTCCCATCACGAGCGGTATGACGGAAAAGGATATCCAAACGGCTTGAAGGGCAGTGAGATACCGTATATTGCGCGAATTCTTGCCATTGCCGACAGTTATGATGCCATGACAAGCAACCGCGTGTACAGAAAAGCTCTTTCCGATGATATTGTCAGAGCCGAACTTCTTAAAGGAAGCGGTACCCAGTTTGATCCTGGTATGGTCAAAGTTTTTGTCGGTTTGCTTGACAGCGGTAAAATCAAGCGCCTAGAAAGTTTATGAAATCTTCTTCCGATAGCGGTTTTGAAAAGAAAGTACCCTGCAGGTAGTCGCATCCAAGATGTTCCAGCTGTTCCACATACAGTTCTGTTCCTATTCCATCAGCCTCAATTTTCATGTCAAGATCATGGTAAAGCTTTACGATTTGCTCCAAAACGTGAAGCACTTTTTTATTTCCAAATGAATTTCCAATGATGTCGCTATGCATCTTGATTGTTTTTATTGGATAGTTTGTCATGTTTTCTTCAAATGAAAATCGGTTTTTGTTTTTGTTTAGCGAAAAAGAAGCGCCTTCTTTTGAAAGCAATTCTATGTTCTTTTTCACGATGTCAGATTCATGTATGAAAGTGCTTTCTGATAGCGAGAAATTAATCAACTTCATGGACACATTGTTTTTCTTCGCTATGTCAATTATCATTTTGGAAAAATCATCCTTCATGTAACTGAGGGCGGAAAGGCAGACTGTAATGTTTTTGAGTCCGAGTTCTTCCATGTCGTTTTGGGATATGAAACTGCATATTTCGTTGAATATGATTTCTTCTGTTTCCTGCATGAAAGATTTGTTTTCCGTAATCAGGTTGAACTTTTCAAGAGACAGCACGTCTTCGTTATTGTCATCTATTTTCAGGTAGACATCGGCAGATACTGTCTTTTGTGTCTTTGCGTCGATTATTGGCTGATAGAACAGCTTGAATTGCTTTTGCTTCAAAGAATCGCTTATCTGATTCAATATGAATTTTTCTTCCCTGATATTCTTGCAGAAAGAATTGTCCGCTACAAGAACCCTGCATTTGCCGTTTTGAATGGATTTTTTTATCGTATATGAATAAAGATCCATTATTTCACCGATGTTTCTTGCATGCTGCGGTACGGAAAAAAGACTCATGTGGCAAGTCAGCTTGATTGTTATGTTTCCGATGTTGAAAGGCTTTTCAAACCAGTTTTCTATTTTGTAGATTATGTCATTTGTATAAAGGCATGCTTTTTTGTCTGAATTTTCGAGAAGTATTGCAAAATTGTTTTCGCTCATTATGAAAGAATTTCTTTTGCCTGCAATTTGCGTTAAATAAAGCGCAATTTCCCTGGCATGAATTTCCATGTCTTCATTTTTAACGAAAGTCATGATGTGATCCATTCCAGTTATTGTGATCGCCAGTATGGAAAAATTTTTCTTTCTGTTGATTTTTTCAGATGCTATTTCATAAAAAGCTTTTTTGTTTAAAAGCTGTGTTGCCTTGTCTTCAAAATGTTCTGGATTTTCAAGACAAAGATAGATGAGCAGAAGTGCAATTGTTGCTCCGAATACGGATATGAGAAGATACTCAAAGAAACTTTGTATGATTACGGAAGTGCCGATTATGAGCGTGTAGATGATTATTGTGGTAAGTTTTCCTTTTGAGATTCTCTTGTTGCATATGATGGCCCTGACAACTCCTGCAACAAAGTACATGTAGGAAAGTGCATACATCACATATATGTAGTTTCCGTGGCAGTAGCGCAAGTTTTCGTCAAAATAAAAAATTGCATTTGTTAGTGGTGTCGTAAGAACAAGAGTTGCCTGTATCAGAACTGGTGCAAAAAGAAAGATTTTCTGTCTCAACCTGTACTTTTGGTCAGCTTTTTTTGTCCATGCAAGTATGAAACTGTAATACAGGCATGATGTTGAAAAAAAGATGATCATGTATGCAGAGTTTATGAGGTATATGACTGTATAAGGATACTTTTCTGGGCATGAGAGCGGAAAAGAGTCTATTATGTCTGTCAGTCCTGAAAGAAAATTCATGAAAAGAAGAATGGACATCTGCTTTGTGACTCTTGTCTTTATTTTCAAATGTGTCAGAAAATGAAGCGTAATCGCAAGGTTTACGATAATTGCCGCAATGTCGTAATGCAAATTGTATATCATATTTCCCAGCACCTCACTTTGTGTCCATCAGATACTTCTGTCCATTCAGGAAGCATGTCATGGCATTTGTTTTTTGCCTTTGGACATCTGTAGGCAAAAGGGCATCCTGATGGGGATTCAAGCAATGTTTTCATTTCTCCAGTGGATGATGATTGAAAATTGCTTTCTGCTCCTGCAAACAGCACTTTTGTGTACGGATGCAATGCTTCTTTGTAAAGATTTTGTGCATCGCTTTCTTCCACAAGCATTCCCCTGTACATGACTCCTATCCTGTCACAGAACCAGCAGCTTACTTTCAGGTCATGTGCTATGAAAATAAATGAAAGTCCCTTTTTTTCACGCAAGTCCTGCAAAAGGTTCAATATTTGTGCCTGCACGGACACGTCAAGCGCACTTACGACTTCATCGCAAATGAGTATTTCAGGCTCCATTATGAGGGCACGGGCAATAGATATCCTCTGTCTTTGCCCACCTGAGAATTCGTGCGGATGTTTGTAAAGGTCTTCTTCTGAAAGTCCTATTTCCGTCATTATTTTTTTTGCTTTTTCGAGCGCATCTTTTTTTCCTGCATATTTTGCAGAATGCTTGAGACCCGATGTGAGTATTCCGAGAATCGACATCCTTGGGTTCAGTGATTTTGACGGATCTTGAAATACATATTTTACTTTTTCCCTGTATTTTTTAAGTTCATGCCTTGAAAGCTCCGTTATGTCTGTCCAGTCGCCATCTTCATTTGCATGCAAAATGGAACCGTCTGTCGGCTTGTACATTCCTACAATAAGTCTTGCAACTGTCGTTTTGCCGCAGCCGCTTTCTCCTACAAGACCGTATGTTTTCCCTTTTTCAATGCATATGTTCACATTGTTTACCGCATATACATTTTTGTCTTTTTTCGCAAAAAAACCTGCGTTCAGAGAAAATGTTTTTCTAAGATTTTTTGTTTCAAGTAAAATTTCATTCATTGTTTATCTTCCATTATATAACAAAAAAAAAGTTTTGTCGTTTGTTTTATTTATGTTGCATCTAAAATTTGCAAAATTTAGAAACGGCCTTTGTTGTTTTGATTGTTGTTTCAAAAATTTTGAATCAAATTTTGCCGAAAGGTTAAAATATGCGGCATGTTTTGTAAAAATCTGCGTCAAGCCTTATAAATCCGCTGGACTTAAAGATTTTAGGGAATATAATGATTGTATGAAACGTTTTTTTTTATTCATGATTGTGTTGTTTTCCGTTAGTTTTTCTGTTTGTGCCGCAGGGCATTCTAAAAATTCTCTCATTGGAGGTTGGTCGAGTTCTGGAAAAGTCGGTCCTGTGGATCTCGGATTTTTTGAGGATGGGACTGTCGTCTACGGTGATTACATTGGAACGTATTCCATAAAAGGGACTTCTGTTGAATTTGACCTTCTTCTTGGTGGAAATCTCGGAGGCCCCAGGGAGTTTTTCGTGACGGATGAGCTTTTGACGCTTGTTTTTATTCTGCCAAACAAAAGGCCGCTTATAAAAAATTATGTTCGCGTTGCAAGATGACTCAGTCGATGTTATTTTGTGCAAATGGTGCAGTTTTTTTCAGCAAATGAAAATCCTTTCCATGAAAAATTTATGCGTCAGTTTGCTTTTCTTCCCTTGAAGAATTTTATCAGTTCCGAACTTGGGTCTTGAGATGTGTTTATGCAAAGAGGTGTGGCTCCGTGTTTCAGACAGTATTTTTTCCATGCCTCAATTTTTTTTGTGTTTGAATCATTCCAGTATGAAGAAAACTTTGGGCTTGAAAGCGGAAGCTTGAAAAAATGTCCTGTTTCGTTGTCCCTGAAAGGTGCCGTTCCAATTTTGGGAAGATTTGTGTCAAGGTCATCGCAAATCCTTATGGCAATTACATCGTTTTTGCTGCAAAGGTGTGCGAATGGAACATCCCATCCTGCAGAGCGGAAATCGGAAATTATGAATACAAGGCTTTTTTTCCTCAAGAGTCTCGCAGCTCCAGCAAGTGCTTTTGTAAGTACGGAACCCGTTGTCTGATGTTCATCCATGTGTTCAAACTTTGAAAGGAGCATAAGTGCGTGATTTTTCCCGGATATTGGTTTGCATGAAAAATCAATGGCACCGTCAAATGTTATGGCACCTACGGGGCTTGAGTTTTTAAGTGATGCAAGCGTCAGGATTGAAGCGCAGTCCGATGCTGTCTCGAGTCTTGTGCATCTTCCGCTACCCGTGTTCATGGACATTGATTTGTCCAAAACAATAAAGACGTCAAGTTCCCTTTCTTCGTTGAAAGTCTTTACGTATGTTTTTCCAATGCGTGATGAAACATTCCAGTCGATGGCACGAATGTCATCACCTATCATGTATTCACGGACTCCGAAAAATTCTATGCCCTGACCCTTGTAGAGCGACTTGAACGAACCTGTCTTCATTCCGTTTGCAAGTGCTATTGACGTAAGGTGGAGAAGTTTTGCCTTTTTTGAAAGTGATTGGGTGTCTTTCATGTGCTTTATGGAAGAGGCATCATCTGTATTATTTTGTCAATGATGTTGTCTTGTGTGATGGAATCTGCCGCAGCTTCGTAGTTTAAAACGATTCTGTGCCTTAAAACCGGTTTTGCCACAGCCTGAATGTCATCTGCAAGCACAAAGCTTCTGTTTTCGAACAATGCATGTACTTTTGCACATCTAAGCATTGCAATTCCTGCACGTGGTGATGCACCAAAAGAAATGTAATGCTGTATGTCATTTTTTCTGTTTGGCTGGGGTGAAGACATCGGCCTTGTTGCATTTACGATGGAAACGATGTAAGAAAACATTTTTTCGTCAACAGTAACCGCATCTACGGCTTCCCTGCATTTTTTTAGTGACTGCTCGGACAAAACTTTTTCTACTGTTATCTGGTCAGCCCTGCCTTCTGATTTTATGATTTTGATTTCTTCATCAGGTGTCGGATATGGAACTATGAGTTTCATGAGAAAACGGTCAAGTTCTGCTTCTGGAAGATTGTATGTACCTTCCTGCTCGATTGGGTTTTGGGTTGCGAGTACAAAAAAAGGATCTGGAAGTTTGTAAGATGTTTCTCCAATCGTTACCTGATATTCTGCCATTGCTTCAAGGAGTGCAGACTGCACCTTTGCAGGCGATCTGTTTATTTCATCCGCAAGCACGAGATTCGAAAATACCGGGCCTTTGTGGACAAGAAAGCGGCCTGTTGCCTGTTCGTAAATCAACGTACCGCTTATGTCTGCCGGAAGAAGATCTGGAGTGAACTGAATTCGCTTGTATTTAAGCCCTGAAATGTCTGCAAATGTTTTTACTGCAAGTGTTTTTGCAAGACCTGGAACACCTTCAAGAATAATGTGTCCCCCGGCAATCAAGCCCATGATTATTCCGTCTACAATGTCTTTTTGTCCGACAATGCGTTTTGAAACTTCCTCTCGACATGATTTTATGTAGCTGAAGCATTCGTCTAAGTCCGATTTTGTAGTAATACCCATATATAGTATATCGAAAATAAAATCATGTTTCTGTAGAAAAAGGGGTAAAAAAACTTCAATATTGTAATGAAGGCTTCTGAAATTTGCGTTTTGTTTGCATCCGTTTGTTTAGTCTTTTTATTTCATTTGCAAATTCATGAAAAAACAATTATATTTAATGCAAGCTTTTGTGCAGATTTTTGAATAAACGAAAATGTTGGGGGAGGAGCTGAAAGTTGCAAGTTTTAGGGCTTTCCTTGAATATCTGAAAATCTGGTTGCATTCAGCATAGGAAATGTTACGATAAAGGTTTGTTGTTTGAACTTTCCGACGGGATTTATGCAGTTGGTTTGCTGTTTTGCCCGCATCTTAAAATATGGCTCGGTAGAAAAAAATAGAGCCTTGCATGAGGATTTTGTATGAAAAATTTATATGAAGTTGGACAGATGATAGAAACTACTGTTGTAGCTGTTTCAGGCGATACAGTTTTCATTGACCTTGGACTTAAAAGTGAAGGTTTTGTTGATGCAAAAGAAGTTTCTGATGAAAATGGTGTATGCCAGTTGAAGGAAGGTGACAAAATAAAAGTTTATTTTGTGGGCGGAAGGAATGACGAGCTTCATTTTACTACAAAACTTTCCGGAGACAAGGCTGACAAGTCTGTTCTTGAAAGCGCATACAAATCAGGTCTTCCTGTAGAAGGTGTTGTCAAAGGAGAGATAAAAGGTGGATTTGAAGTTTCTGTCGGAAATACTCGTGCGTTCTGTCCGTATTCACAGATGGGTTACAGGCAGAAAGCTGAACCTTCAGAATTTGTCGGAAAGCATCTTACTTTTAAAATCACAGAATACAAGAATGACGGTAAGAACATTGTGCTTTCAAACAGAAAAATTCTTGAGGAGCAGGCAGAAAAAGAACTTGAAAACCTTGCAGAAAACTATAAGGAAGGAATGACTGTAAAGGGAACCGTCAAATCAATCGAAAGTTATGGTGCATTCATCGATCTTGATGGATTCCAGGCACTTCTCCCTGTTTCAGAAATAAGCCGTGCTCGTGTAAGCAATGTCTCTGATGTTCTTTCCGTTGGTCAGGAAATTACTGCAAAAATCATAAAGGCTGACTGGAAACATGAGCGTGTAAGTCTCAGTACAAAAGCTCTTGAAGCTGATCCTTGGGATTCTGTTTCTGAAAAGTTTAAAATCGGTGCAAAGATTGAAGGAAAGGTTTCAAGAGTTGCTGATTTTGGCGTTTTCGTAAATATTGCCGAAGGCATTGACGGACTTGTTCACGTTTCAAAGCTTAATGTGGAAAGAAATACAAATCTAAAGAAAGTATATTCTGCGGGGCAAGTACTTCCTGTAATTGTTGATAAAATTGATGCGGAGGAACATAGAATATCGCTTTCACTTGTCGTGTCAAATGAAGAACAGGATAATGCATCAGAATATCTTTCAAAGCAAGATGATGATGACGGAGAAACTTACAATCCTTTTGCAGCACTTCTTAAAAAGTAATCACAACCGATAGTTTTGGAAATTTCATCTCTGTGAAAATTTGATTTAGTAGCATTTATAAGGGCATCTTTAAAAATTAGAGGTGCCCTTAATATTTAGGGAGTTTTGCATGTACGGTGCGATTTTAGGTGATATTATAGGTTCTCCATATGAATTTGACGGCGGAAATAAAACGAAAGATTTTCCTCTTTTTTGCGATGACTCAAATTTTACCGATGATTCCGTGATGACAATCGCTGTTTGTGACGGAATTTTAAAGGCTGGTCTTTGTGCTGATGAAAGGGAAATGAAAAAATCAATGATTTCTTCAATGCATTTTTGGGGACAAAAGTATCCTCATGCAGGCTATGGCGAAAGATTTTCGAAATGGATTTTAAATAAAAGCACCGAACCGTATGGCAGTTATGGAAATGGATCTGCAATGCGCGTAAGTTCCGCAGGATGGCTTTTTGAGACTCTTGAGCGAACTCGTGAAGTTGCAAGATGGTCTTCGGAAGTTACGCACAGTCATCCAGAGGGCGTAAAGGGTGCCGAGTCCATTGCGTCTGTGATATGGATGGCTCGGACTGGAAGTTCCAAGAAATCGATAAAGGATTTTGTCACAAAAGAATTTGGTTATGATTTGTCCAGGACTTGTGATGAAATCAGGCCCGGCTACTATTTCCAGGAAAGCTGTCAGAAAACATGTCCTGAGGCCATAATTGCTTTTTTGGAAGGAAATGATTTTGAGGATGTTTTAAGGACTGCTGTTTCTTTGGGTGGTGACTGCGATACGCTCACAGACATTGCGTGTTCTATGGCGGAAGCTTTTTATGGTATGCCTGAAAATCTTTACAAAAAATGCATGGATTATACTATGAGCGACATGCATGATGTGATGAACGAATTTGAAAAAGTGAAGTTTAAAAGAGTTTTTTCCAAATGAATGTGATGTGACATAATGACAAATTTTGTCTTGAAAGGGTGCAAAATAAATGACAAAAGTTTCATTTTATTGTATACTCTGAAATATGGCAAAAACATCAGTGAGAAATACCGTCAACGACATTCATCATGAAACTCAACAGAGAGGCTCTGTGCTTTTTCCTTTGCAGTATAATTTCTGCAACACCGCAAATCCATATTATGACTTGTGGCTTCATTATCATTCTGAATATGAAATTGTGCATGTTACGAAAGGAACATACAAAATGTTTATCTGTGACAGGGAAGTTTTGCTTGAGGCCGGTGACTCTATCATAATAGCCGGAAATGTAATACATGGAGATGCTCCAGACAAGGGCAAGGGACAGTATGAATCTGTTGTTTTTGATCTTGAGATGATAAGGCTTCATGGTTTCAGTCCTGATGAATTTCTGTCAGAAATCATTTCTGAAAACGTAACTCTTGAACATGTGCTCGATTCAGGCAAAAAAGAGTGCGCAAGGGCCATTGAAAATCTTTTTTGTGTTGTTCGTGAAAAAGAAAAAGGTTATGATTCCATTGCAGCGGGATACCTTCTTGTCATTTTTGGACTTTTGGAAAAATATCATCTGTACAATGAAAAAAATATTCTTCCTGCCAAAAAAAGGGCTCGCAAGGAAAAACTTGACGTCATATTGGATTTCATAAAAAAGCATTACAAGGAAAATGTGACGCTTGAAGAAATGGCTTCGGCCGTGGATTTTTCACCAAAGTATTTTTGCAGGCTTTTCCGTGAACTTACAGGCCGTGCCCCGATTGAGTATCTCAACTGGTTTAGAATCAATAAGGCTTGTGCCCTTATCAGGGAGTCAAATGAAAGGCTTTCTGTAATTGCCAATGAGTGCGGTTTCAAGGATTTCAGTTATTTCATAAAGATTTTTCATCGCTATAAAGGCATGACACCTTTGAAATACAGAAATTATGATCCTGTCAAAAATCCCAAGGCATCCATAGATTATGAGCGGTTTGATGACTAGGGCATGAATTGTGTGCTAAACTCAAATAAAATTTGTGGAAAATTAAAAATTGCAAATTTTAGAGATGCACTTTTGCAAGATTTAATTACACTTTCTTGTGCAGGGGAATAATGCCAAAAAGAAGTGAAAATGCAAGGCATTTTTGAAAAAAGTTTCGTTTTGGACTGCATTGGAGGACTGATATGCTTGAAAATAAAAATATTCTGCTTGCCGTAACAGGGAGCATAGCTGCCTATAAAGCCGCTGACCTTACGTCAAAGCTTGTGAAAAGCGGTGCAAATGTTCGTGTCTTGATGACTGAAAGTGCATGCCGCTTTGTTTCTCCACATACTTTCGAAGCTCTTTCCGGCAACATGTGCATAACAGATATTTTTGATTCCAATCATGAATATAAGGCCGCCCACGTGTCTCTTGCAAAGGAAGCTGACATTTTTGTCGTAGTGCCGGCATCTGCGAATACAATTGCAAAACTTGCCTGCGGAATTGCGGACAATATGGTTTGTGCCACAGCTCTGGCATGTACATGCAAAAAAATAATCTGTCCTGCCATGAACACGCTGATGTATGAAAACATTGCCACACAGGAAAATATCGCAAAGTGCATTCGTTATGGTTTTAAAGTCATAGATTCTGAGTGCGGATATCTTGCATGCGGTGATACGGGAAAAGGAAAACTTGCTTCTGTTGATGCAATTTATGAAAACATACTGATGGAGCTTCAGTACGAAAAGGATTTTGCCGGAAAGAAAATACTTGTGACTGCAGGACCTACAAGGGAAAGCATTGATCCCGTAAGATACATAACGAATCATTCTTCTGGAAAAATGGGATATGCAATTGCCCGTGCTGCAGCATATCGTGGTGCTGACGTAACTCTTGTTTCGGGGCCTGTAAGCATCACTCCGCCTTTGGGTGTCAAATTGATTTCTGTAACTTCTGCAAGGGAAATGTTTGAAGCCGTCCGTGACAATTTTTCCGATAAGGACATAATAATAAAATCTGCGGCCGTTGCGGATTATACTCCAGCTTCATATTCTGACGAAAAGATAAAGAAATCTTCTGATGACATGTCTTTGCCTCTTGAGCGAACGGAAGACATCCTTAAATTTCTTGGTGAAAACAAAAAAGAAAATCAGATTCTCTGCGGCTTTTCCATGGAAACGGAAAACATGATTGAAAACTCCAGAAAAAAGCTTTTGAAAAAGAATCTTGACTTGATTGTCGCAAACAGCCTTCGTACAAAAGGTGCTGGATTCCAGGAAGATACAAACGAAGTGACCGTCATAACCCGTGACGGGCAAATCTTTTTCCCTCTTGCATCCAAGGAAAGCATTGCGTCAAGTCTTCTTTCTTTCATAAAAAATCTGTCAAAGGTTTGATTTGGACGTTAAAATTTACATTTTTTAATTAAGCTCTTGATTTTGTTCTCTAAGTAAATTAACTTTTAAAAGGCGTAAAGATTTTGATTTCGCTATTTACTTTTTATGGGGGTATTATCATGTCCGGAGAAGTATTGCAGGATGCCGCAAAAAATGTTGCTGAGGAGGCTCGAGACAATTTTGGCCTTAATGAGCTTTCAAAGCAGATTTCGCTTGAAAATCTTATAAAAATTTGTGTGGTTGTTTTCTCGGTCCTTTTGTTTTATGTGATTTACAAGTTGTTGAGGCGGGTTGTAAAGAAAAATGTGTATCCGAAGGTTACTGAGCAAACTTCTCTTGTAATCGGAAAAACCATGACGTATGTGTTCTATGTATTGATGGGCATGTATGTTTTGAGTTTTTTTGGAATCAATCTCAAGGCTTTGTGGGGAGCTGCCGGGGTTGCAGGTCTTGCAATCGGTTTTGCGGCCCAGACAAGTGTAAGCAATGTCATAAGCGGTCTTTTTGTTCTTGGTGAGAAATCGATAAAAATCGGAGATTATATTTCCATAGGAGAAATTGCAGGAACTGTTGATTTTGTCGGACTTTTAAGCATAAAGATACATACTCCTGACAATCAGATGGTAAGAATTCCAAACAGTTCCGTCATAAGCAGCAACCTCATAAATTACAGCCATTATCCGCTCAGGAGAGCTGTTTTTGAAATTCCTTTGAAATATGACACGGATTTTGAAAATGCACTGAAAGTGATAAAAACAGTTCCTTCAAAATGTCCTTCTGTCATTCTTAATCCTGAACCTCTTGCATATTATGATGGCATTGGGGAAGGCATGCTTTTGAAGCTTGCTGTGTGGTTTAAAAAAGAAGATCTTTTTACCGTGAAAAGTGAAGTGTACATTCAGATAATGAAAGTCTGTTCCGAATTCGGCATAGAAATTCCATATACGAGACTTGATGTAAAGCTTTTGTAAAATTTAAGTTCCGATGTCTTGTTTTGGCTGCATTTTTTTTCATGATTGAATCCCTTTGCAGTTTTCTGTAAAATAAGCGTATGAGTTTTTTACCTGTATGCAAGAAAGATCTTGAAGAAAGACATATCGAAGAGCTTGATTTTGTATTTGTGTCCGGAGATGCCTATGTGGATCATCCGTCGTTTGCAGCAGCCCTTCTTGGAAAGTTTCTCGAATCCAAGGGGTTTTCTGTCGGAATAATTTCGCAGCCCGACATGAATGACTTGGAAAGTTTTCGCTCTCTTGGAAAGCCTAGGCTTGCATTTCTTGTCTCATCGGGCGCCATGGACAGCATGGTTTGCAATTATACTGCGAACAACAAGCCTCGTTCTGAGGATGCGTATTCAAATGGCGGAAAAAAAGGTTTGAGGCCAGATCGTGCCCTCATACAGTATGTCGGAAAGATTCGTCAGGCATACAAGGGCGTCAACATCATAATAGGCGGAATAGAAGCAAGTCTCAGGCGTACCTCGCATTATGACTATTGGTCAAATACCGTGAAGCATTCAGTTCTTCTTGATTCCAAAGCCGATCTTTTGATATACGGAATGGGTGAAAAGACACTTCTTGAGGTTGCCCGGAAATTGAAAGATGGCATGTCTGCAAGAAATATCCGTGGAGTTCGCGGAACATGCTGGTATACTGGAAAAGAATCGGAAGTTCCGGAAAATGCATTGAGATTGCCTTCTTTTGAGGAAGTTTCTGCAAATACAGATGAAGGCAGGGCCATGTTTGCCGAGTCGTATAGAATCCAGGAAGAAAATACGGACGCAATTAATGCAGATGTTCTTGTAGAAAAATCAGAAAGCCGTTTTGTAATACAGGAAAAACCAAATTTTCCGCTTACAAGTGATGAAATGGATGCCATATATGACCTTCCTTTTGAGCGTCGTGAGCATCCAATGTATGATGAGGAAATACCTGCGCTTAAGGAAGTGAAATTCAGTCTCACAAGTTGCCGTGGATGTTTCGGGGCATGCAGTTTCTGTGCGATTACGTTTCACCAGGGGCGTAGAATCCAGTCGAGGAGCCATAAAAGCCTTATTGCTGAAGCCGTAAAGATGACGGAAGATTCTGATTTTAAGGGATACATTCATGATGTTGGCGGACCTACTGCAAATTTCCGTCACGATGCGTGCAAGAACCAGTGCAAGAACGGTGCCTGCAAAAACAGGGATTGCCTTGGAGTAAATCCTTGCAAAAATGTTGATGTGGATCATGCGGATTATATTGAGCTTTTGAGAAAACTCCGTTCGCTTCCAAAAGTCAAGAAAGTTTTCATACGTTCGGGAATTCGTTTTGACTATCTCATGATGGACGATGACGATACTTTTTTTCGTGAACTTTGCAAATATCATGTTTCGGGACAGCTTAAGGTTGCGCCAGAGCATGTAAGTGACAGTGTTCTTTCCCTGATGAGGAAATCTACCCATTCTGTGTATGAGCGTTTTGCCGAAAAATACAGGAAAATAAACAGCGAACTTGGACTCAAGCAGTATCTTGTTCCGTATTATATAGCAGGGCATCCAGGAGCTGGGCTTGACGAGGCCATAGAGACCGCATTGTACTTGAAAAAGACCGGGTTTGTTCCAGATCAGGTGCAGGATTTTTATCCGACTCCCGGAAGTCTTGCGACATGCATGTATTATACAGGTCTGAATCCTCATAAAAAAGATGATGACGGTAAGTTTGAAAAAATTTATGTTGCCAAGGGTGCACATGAAAGGCGTTTGCAGCGTGCACTTTTACAATTCAACAAGAGTGAAAACAGAAAACTTGTTAAAGAAGCATTACTGAAAGCCGGAAGAGAAGATTTGATAAATGTCCTTTTAGGATAATGTGAAGAACTATGGTCTTGCTGATTTTGTGTCAGCATGACCTTTTGTTTTCATTAGCGTTCGCGGAAAATGATTCTGCCGCGGTTTAAGTCATACGGAGAAAGCTCAACTTTTACACTGTCACCAGGAACAATGCGAATATAGTGCTTTCTCATCTTGCCACTCAAATGACCAAGAATGATGTGTCCGTTTTTAAGTTCAACTCTGAACATTGTGTTTGGAAGAGCCTCTTTTACAATGCCTTCAACTTCAATAGCTTCGTCTTTACTAGCCACGATTCCTCCGAAAAAAAACAGTTGCTTTTTTAAAAAAATGTCGTATACTATTATGAACAAAACTTATGGATATGTCAATCGAATCAGAAACAAAAAACTCAAATTTCTGATTTGTGCAAGTTTCTTGGGACAACATAAGCGATGCAGTCTCTAGGAGTATTTTTTAGGGAAACACTTCCTTAGAGATGACCTATACTTGATGATATAAATTGGAGTACAAGATGACAAAAGAATTTATTGACAAACAGAAAAAAAAGCTTATTGCAGAAAGAAATGAAATTCTTGATACACTTACAGGTCGCAATGAACAGCTTACAAAGCTTGTTGAAACTCTTGAGTCTGGTGATGATGCCGATATTGCCTCAGATACTATTGACAGAACTCTTTTCAATTCACTCGGTGAAGCTGATCAGAGAAGACTTGCCATGATAGACAGGGCCTTGGATAGAATTCAGCAGGGAATATACGGACTTTGTCTTGTATGCAAGAAAGAAATTCCAGAAACTAGGCTTGAAGCCATTCCTTATGCCGCTCTTTGTGTTGATTGTCAGGCAAAAGAAGAGCGCAAGAACAGATAGTTTTTTTCAATTTAAGGGAGAGAGATTTTATGAGCTTTGGGAAACGCTGTTTTATTCTATAGGGAATAAATCAGTGTTAACTTTGATATCTGCGAATCGTGAAAAGCAGGTATTTGCACGATTCCCCAGGGAAGCGATGTTTAATTTTACCTCAATTAATCAGCGCTTCCATAAGCCTTGGTTTGCGATTTTCCATTTTTCAAGTCTTTAAAACCTAGAAATGGATTATGTCGTCTGCAAAATCAGGGCATTCATCTTCATTGTGTGTTGAAAATATCACGGTCTTTTTTTCTTCAGAGATTTTATCCCAAAGTTTTTTCATGAGATGCTTTTTTGCTTTTTCATCAATTGATTTGAAAGGTTCGTCAAGAAGTATTGTTTTTGAAGGAAATGCAAAAGCCCTTGAAACTGCTATTCGTTGTTTTTGTCCGCCTGAAAGTTTTTCTGCATTTACATCTTTTTTGTCTTCAAGCGATGCAATTTCTATGTATTCGTCTACGATTTTTTTTCTTTCATCTTTATTGTAGAAATTGATTAAAGGAAGTTCTATGTTCTGTCTTGCAGAAAGATAAGGGAAAAGTGAAACATCCTGCGTGCAGTATGAAATGTCTTTTTCCGTTTGGAAAATATAATCCAAAAGTGTCGTTTTTCCTCGTCCGCTTGGAGCAAGAATTGCCGTTGTCCTTTCTTTTTTGAATTTTGCTGAAAATCCGTCAAATATCATGCAGTCATCCTTTTTGATGCACAGGTCGCTTACTGTTATGTCATTTTGCATAGTTGGAAATTTGTTATATTGTCTTAAATTAAACTTGAAGTAAAACGAAGCGATTTTTTTACATGAGGATGATGCAAGCTCAAGCATAAGGAAAATGATTTTTGAAGAAACAAATCCAGATATTACAAGTATGAGCGTGACTGCAAAAACTTCTTTGGTTTCAAGCATGACTTCTGCATTCTGAAGGTATGAGCCGAGAGCTTTTTGTGGAAGACAAAGTATTTCCGCCGCAACTACGACTTTCCATATTGTTCCGTATGCATTTTTAAATCCTGAGAATGCAATTTTTTTTGCGCATGGAATCTTGCAGAATAAAAGTGTCTGAAAAAAAGTCAGGTGAAAAATCCTGCATGTTTTTAAAAGATTTCTATCAGGAGATGAAAGCCCCTGCAGCACAGACGTGTATATTATTGGGAAAGCCATAAGCATTGCTGAAAGAATTGGAATTGAGTCTGAGCTTGTCCAGAAAATTGCAATGAGTATGAAAGCCGCTACAGGTGTTGATTTTATGATTGCAAGTGGAAATTCAAAAAAAGATTCTGTCGTTTTGCTTTCAGAACTTAAAAATCCGAAAAAGATTCCTGAAATCATGGAGAGTGCGAATGATGCAAAACATCTATCAGCAGTCTTTAAAAGTGACATGAGAAATTTTTTTTGTGAAAGAAGTTCCACCGCTTTTTGAAATACGGAAGACGGGAAGGGGAGAATTAAATCAGAATCTATTTTGCATGCGCATAAAATCCATATGAGGACAATTACGGCTGTTGAAAGAATGTATGCAGTTTTTTTATTCAAAATAAAATCCCATGTCAGGCAGTTTTCCGCCAACAGATGTCTTGTCAAGTTCGAGATATATTGAAAGAAGCTTGTTCATTGATTTTCTTGTTTCGTCATCAGCTTTCTTGAATACGAAATTGCATGCGGGTATGGATTTTTCCGCAACTGATGCATTTAATCCGAGATTGTGCTTTTCTGCGAGCATTCCTGTTTCGCCTGGATTTGATATTGTTTTTTTCAATGCATTTTCATATTCGTCCATAAAGGCCTTTACGATTTTTCTGTTTTCGCGTGCAAATTTTGAGTTTGCCACAAGAATTGTCATTGGATATTTTTCAATGCCTGTCGATTCCAGGAATTCTTTTTGGTAGTCAATTGCCTTTTTTGTTTTTTTATCCTTTGAAAGCGCCATTGTCGTAAATGGCTCCGGTATTACCGCATATTGAATTTTATTGCCTATGAGTAGCGGAACGATGTTTGCGTTTGGAACCGAGTAGTCAAGAAACGAATCGATTTTGTGAAGCTTCATGAAATATCTTGTGAGCATGTCCGGGGTGGCTCCATGACCTGCGACAGATATGGTTTTACCGTTCAAGTCTGAAAATCCTTTGACAGAGTCATCTTTTGTGACAAGAGAAATCATGCCGCATGACGTGACTGCAAGAAACTGCACGCTTTTTGTCTTGTTGTATATCTTGGATGCAATGTTTGCCGGAATGAACCCCAGCTGTGCTTCACCTTTTATAAGTTTTGGAACAAGAAGATTTGCCTCGGAATATGTTTGGAAAAGCATTTGCTCATTTTTGTATTTTGCGGCATTTTCCATCAAGTGTACGCACGGTATGCTGCTTGGGCCTTTCAAAACGCCAACAGTATATTTTTGTGCGGTGCAAGGATTTGAAAAAAGAAGAGAAACTGCAAAAATTGAAGATTTGAAAATCCTGAATGCGAATGCAAACGAAAAAACATCCCTTTCCATGATACTTTGAATATATCATGAAAAAAGATGTTTGTCATGCAGGACTTAAAATCTCTGATTAATCGCTTTTTATAATAACTTCAAATGTTTTTCCCTGGAAAAGTGACGGGTGATTTTCATTTCCATGTGTTTATTGCCGCATCTGTGATTTCTGGGAAATACCAAGAGAGTGCTTTCCTGTTGAAAAATCCGAAATGCTCATTGTAATCTGTGCCGTTTACGTAAAAGCTTCCGTTATCCCAAAGAATCGGACATATTCCGTAAGCTTTGCAGAGTCCCGTAAACACTTCCATCCATGCAATTCTGTCTTGGAGATTGTTTTTGTTTGTGGCTCCCATTTCGCCTATTACGACCGGATATCCTTTGTCCAGAAAGTTTTCCTTGAGTTTTCCAAAGTAATATAGAAGCGTGTTCTGGTGGTTTATGGTAAGTTTTGTGTCTCCAGGGCTTTTCATGGCAAACTCATATGGAGTATACATATGCACGGAAAGAATAAGCCTGTTGCTGTTTCCGCTTATGTCTTTGGGCATGCGGAACGTGTCGCTGAAAGCTGCATCAGGGCTTGCCGCAATGCTCGGTATCATTATGAGCCTTGTCTTGTTTTGGCCTTCTTCGGAACGTATCGTATCCACGCATTTTTGGTTCAGTTCATTTAAAACTTCCATGCATTCTCTGCATTCATTGCATCCGTTATACCACCATTCGCAGCTGTGTCCCCTGAGCCTCGGTTCGTTAAGAACTTCAAAGATAAGCTTTTCATCGTAATCCTTGAAAATCCTTGACACCTGAGTCCAAATGCATGAAACAAATTTCAACGAAACATCCTTGTTTTCCTTGTTTGGATAATAGCCGAATCCGTTTGAAAGGTTTGATGTAAATGACGTGTCATGATGAATGTTTATTATGACATACATGTCTTCTTCTTTTGCATAGTCCACTACTGTTTTTATTCTGTTGAGCCATTTTTCATCTATCGTGTAGTTTGCCTTGTCCGTTATGTGGTTATGGTAGCTGACAGGAATTCTCAGTGTTTTTACTCCGCTTTCCGAAAGCTTTTTTATCATTTCTTTTGTCGTAACAGGTTGCCCCCAGCATGTTTCCGTAGAAAGCCCCTTGTTGTTGTCTGTTCCAGAATCTGCGTCACATGCATCCAAAGTGTTGCCGAGATTCCAGCCGAATTTCATGTCTGCAACGGTTTTAAATGACGGAATGTCACTGTTTTTTATTTCGACATCCGGAATGTTGATTTTGTCGACATTGCAGTCATTCTTTTTGTCACCATAAGAAGATGACGTGCATGAAAGAAGTGCTGCTCCAGCTACTGCAATCAAGATTGATTTAAAAGCGCTTTTTTTCCTTTTCATGTCCTTTTTCATTTTTTTTCCTCCATTGTTTTTTCATTATATCATACGCATGTATTTATTGCATAAAAAACGGCGGTTTTTGTTTGGTAATTAAAAAAAAAGTATGGTCATGTAGTGTTTTTTTCTGGACCTTCTGTATAAAAACTTTTTTTTGTGATATATTCATTTCATGCAGAATACGATTCATAACGTTAAGCCAAGTACGCAGTATAAGCGTGAGCATAAAGCCGATTACGGCAAAGAGAAAATAGACATTTTGTATGAAGACAAGGACATCGTTGTAATCCATAAGCCAAGCGGAATGCTTTCTGTTCCTTATCCCGGAAGCCGCATGAGGACAGCTCTTGATGTCCTTGAAAAAATCATGAGGTCCAGGGGAGAGCTTTCAAAGACACACAAGCCTCTTGTTGTGCATAGACTTGACCGTGACACAAGCGGGGTCATGATGTTTGCCTTGAATGAATCTGTCCAGAAAAAAGTGATGGACAGCTGGCACCAGATGGTTTCCGAGCGCCTTTACAGGGCTGTTGCAGAAAATCCACGCAAAAAGGAAATTCTTCCTGATTCTGGCCTTATAGATGATGAACTTGCCCAAAACGCGCATCATGTGGGATATGTTCCAAACAGGGAAGATGATGATGCAAAGACCGTAAAAGCCCGTACGAATTTTAAAGTTGTCTGCCGTGGAAAGACACATACACTTTTTGAGCTTTCTCTTGATACAGGAAAAAAGAACCAGATTAGGGCGCATCTTTCGTCAAAAGGATACCCTCTTGCAGGCGATGAAAACTACAGGGCCAAGACAGATCCTTTTGGAAGACTTTGCCTTCATGCAAGGACTTTGGAATTCATTCATCCCGTGACCGGCAAAAAAATGAAATTTGAAGTTCCTGAACCGGACACATGGCTTTCGTATGTTGAAAAAGGAGACGAACATCCTGAAACTCCAATATGGAACCAGAAAACTACGCAACATCATGACTCAAGAAAAAAGGAACCGAATGAAAAGGATATTCAGGCAAGACGGACAAAGCTCAGGAAGATGAATTATATCGACCGTGCAAAATCCATGAAGCACTAATGTGCATCTTTAAAAAACTATTTTTAGAGGTTCCCTAAATTTTTGAGTTTTTCAAGAAGGGCCGTACATCCTTCCATTATGTCGCTGAAAGTTTCATCGAAATTGTGTGTATACCAGGGGTCAGCAATGTCCCTTGGTCTTTCAGAAAAGTCAAGAAGCAATGAAACCTTGTTTTCAGGATCGCTTCCCAAAATCCTCATCATGTTCTGGTAATTCCATCTGTCCATTCCTATTATGTAGTCATATTTTTCATAGTCGTTTTTTTTCATCTGTTCAGCCTTGTGCGGAAGGACAGGAATTCCCATTTCATTCAATTTTCTTACAGTTCCGTAGTGAGGTCCGTTTCCAATTTCTTCAGTGCTTGTTGCCTTTGAGTGGATGATGAACTCTGATGAAAGATTTTCTTGCTTTACGAGGTGACTCATTACAAATTCGGCCATTGTAGAGCGGCATATGTTTCCGTGGCAGATGAAAAGTATCTTTGTCATAAAAATCTCCTGTTCTAAAAAGCCTTGTGGAAATCTCTAAAAATTGCATTTTTTTGAGGTAACTTATAATGCCATGTTTTATCTCTGTTTGCAAGCCATAACTTTTCGTGTGTTTCATGCATGAAAAAAATCATCATTCATCACATGAATATCCAGGCTTTTTATACATGTGCTTTTCGTCAGGAATAATATATTTGTCCCAAACCTCATTCTTCCAATCAGATTGCTCCACATCCTTTATTACGACAGAAACACTTTTGGGCTTACATCCTAAAGTTTTGGCAATCACTTCTGCTACCTGGGCGGCACATTCTCTTTTTTGTTCATCAGTTCTGCCTGAAAAACATTTAATGTCTACGTGTGGCATACAATTCTCCCTCATTCGTTAAGCTATTGCAAAAAAATCCATCGTCAGACGCAAATGAATTGTCTGATTGTTTTGTTTTCTTTCAAGTAAATTTTTCTCCGTCTATTTCATCAAGAATAGTTTTGTCTGAAAAATCTTTTGCGTTTTTTTGATTTTCCGTGTTTTTTTCCAAAGACATTTTAAGAAGTGGAACACATTCATCTTCAACGATTTTGTCACCAGTCATGTGAAATCCGTGTCTTTCGTAAAAAGCGATGCCCCGTTTGTTATATTGAAGCACCCATAACCAATCAGCTTTCTTTTGTAAAATTGCAAATGTCAGCAATTTCCCGCCAATACCCTTTCCTTGAAAATGCGGTTCTACAAAAAGTTTTTCTATTTCATTGTTTTTTATGCGGACAATTCCCTTGACTGCGCCATCATCATAAACATAAGTCGAATCAAGCACTTCGCCATCAAGATATTCTTTTGCCATATCAAGCACATTCAATTCCTTAAAATAAAATTCTTCATTGCAAAATATCGGGTAAAAATTTATCCTGTAATTCGAGATGATGATTTCTGCTATTCTTGAAACATCTGCCGCAGATGATTTTCTGATGCAATCCATTTGTTATCCTTTGTGTGCGTGATGGAGTCAAGATTTGCTCTGTGTTTTAAGCATGCAAATCATTTTCCGCTTCCCCATAAAAACTGCAATCTTGCAAATATTATTTTGCATTCTATTGTAAAATCAAAGTTGTTGTGCATCAAGTACATTTTTTTATGGAAACACTGGTTAATTTCACCTCAATTAATCAGCACTTCCCTATGTTACCGACAATGCCTTAAAAACATCATGTATTGGGCATCACTAAAAACCTATTTTGTAGAATTTGTAATGATAATTATAAAAGAGGATACTTTTGTAATATTTTTGGGGTTCTTGTTAAAAAAGTGGTTAAATTTTCCAATATGAAATATAATATATTAATCATGAGTGAAGACATATCCCTGCAAAATTACAACATTTCAATGAATGCTCTTATTGCCGAAGACAATGACGTAAATTGGGAAATTATCGAAGATCTTTTGCATATGAATGGAGTGACTTCGGAGCGTGCCACTAACGGAGAGGAATGTTTCAGAAAATTCATAGATTCTCCTGAAGGTACTTATGATGTGATTTTTATGGATTTGCAGATGCCTGTCATGGACGGTTTTGAATCAACAAGAATGATAAGGAGTTCATCTCATCCAGAAGGTTCTTCCATACCGATTTATGCAGTTTCGGCAAATTTTCTCGCTGATGATGACAGATTGTGCAGGCTTACTGGAATGAATGGCTCCATTCCGAAACCCATAAACGTGAATAGGCTTTCTTTTGAGCTTCAAAAGGTTTACAACGCCAAAAATAAATGATTTATTTCTTTCGCTTTTTTTTTGCAACCGGTCATTTGCTTTTGCTTTACCATATCTTGAGGCTGTCTGCAATGTTTAAAAAATCAGTTTCGCTGAGAATTGAATCTGACGGCGTTTCTATTGTAACGATATATGATTTGTTTGAAAAAGAAAGTTCCTTGTTCCAAAGCTCGGAATACCAGCCTGCCTTGTTTTTTACAAGTTGCGAATGGTTGAGTTTTGACGTGCCGGATTTTGTTTTGTTTTTCATGAAAATATCATGCGTGTCTGTGGCATTGTAATCGTAATCAAGATTGAATATGCCTACCGTGAGCTTTTGGTTTTTGTTGTTGAAATAGAAGTTTGAGCACCAGTGACCGTATATTTTCCATGCCCATTCAGTCATGTTTTTCTTTTTTACGTAATCCATGCCGATTTTGTGCATGTCATAGAAAAGAAATGAATTGTTTTCGCTTTCAGGCATTATGCAAAGTGATTTTCGTATTTCAGGGTAGAGCAGTAGGGAACTGTCGTTAACTGAATTTCCCAAGAATTTTTCGAACTCTTCTTCCGTAAAATCTTCTGAAATCATGGATATGATGACTTTATTGTTGCTTGAATTTCCCAAAAGCACATAGTTGCTGTTTTCCTTGTAAAGGTACGATTCAAGCTTGCCTTGCTGCAGTGAAAAAATCTGTTTCCTTATGAAGCCGTCTTTCTTGTATGTGGAAATGCTTTGCAATATGTCATCCGGAATGCCTTCTTCGTATATGCCAATCCTGATGGATGTTTTTTTGTTTAAAAGCGTATCAGTGTATTTTGCCCTTGAAAATGCGTTTGCCCGTTCAAAAAAGAATCTCAAGTCTTGTGTAAGAATCTGGTCAATTTCATCAGACATGCCTTTTTTGTAAAGTTTTTCCAAATCTGCAATTACAACTGATTCTATCTGAAAATCCTTGTTTATTGGAAACTGAAGAATCATTTGCTTGATGTTTGTGCTTAAGTCCTTTGGAATTTCATGCACCCCGTCATCAAAAATGACATCGTTTCCCTCTACAAGCGTGTTGTATATCTTGATTTCATCAATAAAATCATTGAAGTTGCTTACTTCATAATTTATTTTAAGGTTATTAAGCCTTCTTTCCTCTTCTTCGAGATATTTTTCATCAGAAGCGGCTCCTGCGTGAAGGTCAAATTTAAAATTTTCCTTTTCATCAAATTTCTTTACCACATATGCGTCTATGTCTTCGTTTTGAAGCCTTATGCTGTCGTTTTGGGCAATTTCTTCGTCTTTGTATGTCTGGATGTAAAGTGAATAAGGTTTCTCTTCATTTACGGGAAGATCTTTGTTTGGAAGGAGGATTTTTTGATTTTCTTTATCTCTGTATAGTATCCACAAGTCGTTAATTGGGTTCTCTTTGCAGAAAGATGATTCCGAAAAACCGTTCAATATCTGCTTGGCTTCGCTAAAACTGCCGCTTGGAATCCTGAGGATCACCCTGTATGTTTTGTTTCCGCTTGAAGTGACGGATTTTTCTATGAATGAATCAATTCTGTATGGAGACATCTTGTCCTGGAACTGTACTGCATTTTCGTATAGTGCATACGATCCAAGGCATACATAGTAGCCGCCTGCAAAGCATAGTGAGGATGCGAGCATGAAAACTTGTAGGAAAAGTTTCTTCATATTTTATATTGTAGCACACAATATCTTGTTTGCAAGAAATCAATAAGCTGGGGCTTAAAAAAATGTAATTTAGAGATTTTTTTGAACATGAATGATGGTGAAATTTTGCCTAATTTTCAGTCTGTCCATGAAAAAGAATAAAATATGCGTTATGCTGATAAATGGTAAATGATTTCATTTGGGGCTGAAATTGCACTTTTTCAGAACTTCCATTGCAAATTGTTTCCAGGAGTTTTTATGAAGAAAATAACGTTTATGGCAATTTTGGCGATAGCTGCCGCATCTTTTGGTTTTGCAGATGACGGATGGTCGGTTCATGGTCTCATCCGAACAGGTTTTGAAGGAAATTTTGACGCAAAAGACGCAGAAACAAGGGTTTACAAGGATGGAAAGTATTATGGAAATGCAAAGTCGAGGCTCAGGCTCAATGTGGGCTATGACCAGAGTACGTGCGGTTTCCGAATGAGGTTCCAGTGTGATGGTTTCGGTTACCTTTCAGAATCTGTTTCTGTGACTGGAGGGTTGAAGGATACCTGGTTTACGGGCGACAACCTGAAATATGCCATGGGATATGCAAAGTTTCTTGACGGAAAAATCATAGCTGAGGCTGGAAAACTTCAGGATTTTTATACGGGTTCTGAAGGAAGGGAAGAGTTTAACATCTGCTATTACGGTTCTCAGACAGGATATGGCGCTCGTGCCGTATTTAATCCTTTTGAAGAACTTTTTCTTGCTGCCGGGGCAAGCACTTACAGGGCAGAAAAATATGTTGCCACAGATGATGAGGTTGTTGAAAATAAGGCAAAGGCAGGCGACTATAAGCTTAATGAAAAAACACTCGGATTCAGTGGAAAATACAAAAATGAGAATTTTACCATTGCGGGCGGATATAATCTTGCAGGTGAAGGATTTGGATATTTGGGAATTACGGGAGTGCCTAATCTTAAACTTTATGCAGAAGGAAGATATTTGGGAAAAGACATTTCCGGTAAGACTGATGCTGATGGTGAAAAAACAGAAGACATTACGGTTTCAGAAGTGCTAAGCTATAATTTCAAGGATTCGTGTCCTCTTGAGCTTGGCGTACTTTTTTATCAGAGAATCGTAAAAGATGATGCCGCTTATGAATTCTATCCGTTTGCTTCTTGTGCGATTAACGATGTCGTGAATGCAGAACTTGAGTTTGGCTTGATAAAGTATTCAGAACCTTCAAAGCATAAAAACAGGGACGGAGACGATACCGACATGACTTATGATGTTACGCCTTCGTTGAAATTCAAGGCCGGAAAAGATGCAACTGTGAAAGTTTACTTCAATTACGATAAAAACGACAAAAGTGCGGTCGGTACTACAATGAGGGTAAATTTCTAGAATTTTCTGTAGGGGACCTCTAAAAATAGTTTTTTAGAGATGCCCTGTGTAAGGAACCGCAGTTTTTTGTGTAAGCTGCGGTTTTTCTCGGGAAACACTGATTTGTTCTATGGGGAATAAATCAGTGTTTCCTTTAGTCTTGTTTTGTCCAGACAAGTTTTTCTATATCATATCCCGCATTTTCTGCAATTGCGAGGTAGTTTTGCACCACATTTTCAGGCATTGAAGGCGTCCTGCTTAGAATCCACAGAAGATCGTAGTTGTCTCCTGCGACAAGGGAATACTTGTATTCTTCATCAACTGCCAGAATGTTGTATCCTGAATAAAAAGGCCAGAAAAACGAAACTTTAAGCGCACCGATGTTTTGAGGCCCTGCAAATTTTGCTTTTCCGATTTTTGTCTTTTTTTCTCCTGAACCATAATCATATCCTGTGTTTTCAATCCTTATGGTTCCGTTTGAATTCATGGAATATTTTGCCGTGACATGACTCATGTTTTTTTCATATTTAAAGTCATATCTTGCTATTTCGTACCATTTTCCAAGATATTTGTCTTTTTCAAAATACTTGAAAGGCTTGATGTTTGCTATGGAAGGCTTATAGCAAAGATACAAGATGATAATGACGGCTGCGACAAGTGCCAGGCATGCAATCAACCATATTTTAGTTTTCATACGCATTTCCTCCTTGTGAAATACATTTTTGAAGTTGTTTCTAAAATGTTCAGATTTTAGAAATTTCATTAAATTGATTTTAAATGAAGCTCCAAAAAACTTTCCGGGGCATCATTTTTGTTGGGTTTTGTTAAAAATAAGTTCAGTACATCTGGACGTGCAATGTTTTGGGTCATCAAACGGTCATCAATGAATCACTTTTATGTCATGATTATCATTTTTTTGTCTTAACAGGATTTTTTTGGCATGAAATTCAGCTATTAGCACAAAAAATGAAAAATTCGCATTTTTTTGTAAAAAATTTGTTTGACAAATTCAGAAAGTAAATCTATACTGATTCTTGGCAATCGGTTGCCATGTGATTGAAAAATATCACAGATCCTTCTTGGCAACTGATTACTATTTTTTAAACGGTCGGATTTAAAAATCTGTCGTAAAATTTATTCATATGAACAATAGGAGGAACGTATGAAGAAAATGGTAGCAGCTGTTGCTGCATTTACATGTGCATCTCTCGCTCTTGTTAGCTGTGGTAAGAAAAATGGCGCAGCTCAGGCTGGAAAAGATGCAGACAACAAATTGACTGTATGGTCATTTACAGATGAATTGGACGGCATGATCAATAACTACTGGGAGAAAGACAATCCTGGTAAGTATGAGATTTCTTTTTCTTTGACACCAACTGACCAGTTCCCAAGCAAACTTGACCCAGTATTGGCATCAGGATCAGGGGCACCAGACGTATTTGCTCTTGAAGATGCATTCGTTCGCAAATACATTGAGTCTGGACTTCTTCTTGACCTTACAGACGTATACAATGAAGTTAAGGACAAGGTAATTGACTATCCAGTTCAGGTTGGAACTTACGAAGGAAAGGTTTACGGTCTTTCTTGGCAGGTAACACCAGGTGCTGTATTCTACCGCCGCTCACTCGCTCAGAAATATTTCGGAACAGATGATCCAGCAGAAATCCAGAAGTACCTTTGCAACTGGGACAAATTCCTTGAGACAGCAGATTACCTTAAGGAAAAATCAAATGGTGACTGTTACATCATTTCTGCTATTGGCGACCTCTTGAAGCCATATACAGCAGCTCGCAAAGACCCATGGGTTGTTAACGGAAAGCTCACAATCGATCCAAAAATGGATGAATTCATGGAAATTGCAAAAACATTGCATGAGAGAATGGAAGAAGGCCGCGTAGGACAGTGGTCAGAAGGATGGTTCGCTGGAATGAAGGGAACATTCGCTGATGAAGCTGGAAACGCAAAGGAAATCTTCAGCTACTTCCTCCCAACATGGGGACTCCACTATGTTCTCAAGACAAACGCTCCAGAAACATCTGGTGACTGGGCAATGTGTGCAGGTCCTGTAGGATACCGCTGGGGTGGTACATGGGTTGCAGCATACAAGAACACAAAGAATCCTAACGCAGCAAAGGAACTCATCAAGTACATCGCAACAGATGACAGCTTCCTTACACGCTGGGCAAAAGATACAGGTGATGTTGTATCAAATAAGAACGTTATCAATTCTGTAAAGGGTGATTTCTCAGAGCCATTCCTTGGTGGACAGAACCACTACGCAGAGTTTGCTGAAATGGCAGCTTCTGTTAACGGAAAGTTGAACCAGGGTACAGACCAGCAGATTGAAGCTCTCTTCAACGAAGCTTTGACTCAGTATGTAAACGGCGAAAAGTCTAAGGAAGATGCTATTGAAGGCTTTAAGGAGCAGGCAGCAGCAAATCTTTCATTAGAATTGTAATTTGACAGTTCTATGCCTGATATAGTTGTATTTTTGCGATTATGTCAGGCATTATCTTTATTCGGCTATGTCCGGAATCAGGAGTCAATATGAAACAAAAAGTCGGTATTGAGGCAAAGACAAATAGAAGCGGATATTATTTCGTTTTACCTTTCATAATCATTTATGCCGCATTCCAGTTGTGGCCAATCATATACACGTTTATTCTTGCATTTGGAAATCTCAAAGGATTGCGCACAGATGTTAGTTTTAATGGATTAAAAAATTTCCAGAAGCTTATACATGATAAATACTTCTGGGGTTCAGTTAAAAATACATTTATCATGTGGGGATGGAACTTTGCTCCACAGTTAGGAATTGCTCTTCTTTTCTCAATTTGGTTTACAGACATCAGGTTGAATCTTAAGGGAAAAGGTCTTTTCAGGGCAGTATTCTATATGCCGAACCTGCTTACAACTGCATCAATTGCAATTTTGTTCAGAAGCTTGTTCGCATATCCAGTAGGACCAGTTAATCAGTTCCTTACAGGAACATTGAATATATGGACAGAAGTAGAAAGGGGCGGTAAGATTGTTAAGGAAGGATTCCAGTTCTTCCGTGATCCTACAGCATCAAGATTCATCGTTGCATTCATCCAGTGGTGGATGTGGTGTGGATATACTGTAATCATGCTTATGGCTGGAATTACAAGTATTTCTCCATCCCTTTACGAGGCAGCTATTGTTGATGGTGCAAACAGCAGGCAGCAGACTCTTTTTGTAACTCTTCCACTTTTGCGTCCTATGATGCTTTACCTCCTTGTTACATCAATGATTGGTGGTATGCAGCTCTTCGAAATTCCATTCCTTCTTACAGGTATGCATGGTGAACCTGACTATAAGATACGCAGTATGGCATTGTACCTTTACAATCAGGGCTTCCAGGGTGAAAACAATTATTCTTATGCAGCAGCAATTGCCATTGCAATGTTTATAATAACAATGATTCTTGCCATTGGTATCAATTATGTTATCAAAGACCGCTCTGACAAAAAGAAGAAGCATTCTATCTAAGGGGGCATGACATGAATTATAAAGAGTCACTTACATTAAAAAGAGCTATCGTATATACATTGATGGTTATTTTCGGCTTGATTGCAGTTGTACCTATCTATCTCATGCTTATCAACGCAACTCGCTCCAATGCACAGATAAATGCCGGCATTTCATTCCTTCCTGGCGGAAATACAATGAACAACTGGCATAATCTTACCAACCGAAATTTCAAAATTTGGCGTGGTTTTGGAAACAGTGCATCAATTTCATTTTTTGCAACTGTTTTGACTGTATATTTCTCGACATTGACAGCATATGGTATCCATGTTTACAAATTTAAGGGAAGAAACTTCCTTTGGGCATTCATCCTTATTGTAATCATGCTTCCAGGTACATTGTCTTTTATTGGTTTCTATCAGTTTATGGCAAAGCTTCATCTTACAAACAGCTTCATTCCTTTGACTGTTCCTTGTATTGCTTCTGCCGGTACGGTTCTCTTTTTGAAGCAGTATATGGAATCAATCCTTTCCATGGAGCTTATAGATGCAGGTCGTATTGACGGTGCCGGAGAATTCAGAATTTTCAACCAGGTAATTTTTCCTATCATGAAGCCTGCTATTGCCACACAGTGTATATTCTCATTTGTTGGCTCTTGGAACAACTTCATGACGCCATTCGTACTTCTTTCAGATCAGGACAAATACACGCTTCCAATGCTTGTTCAGACATTGCGTGGTGATATTTACCGAACTGAGTATGGTTCAATCTATCTTGGTGTTGCAGTTTCCCTTATTCCAATTCTTATATTCTATGCATTCATGTCTAGATATATTATTTCCGGAATTACAATGGGTAGCGTTAAGGAATAGTTTATGGCAAAAATATTCAATCCAATACTTACAGGATTTCATGCCGATCCTTCTATCTGTTCGGCAAATGGTGAGTATGTAATTGCAAACTCAACTTTTGAGTGGTATCCGGGTGTAGAGCTTCACAGGTCCAAGGATTTGAAGACATGGACTCCGGTTCCTTCACCTTTGTCTGAGAAACGTTTGCTTGATATGGCTGGAAATCAGGCCTCTTGCGGAATATGGGCACCTTGCCTTTCTTATTCAGACGGTATGTATTGGTTGATATATACTAATGTCCGTTCTTGGAACAGTGGTCCCTGGAAGGATTGTCCCAATTATCTTACAACGGCAAAATCTTTGGAAGGCCCTTGGTCAGATCCTGTGTTCCTTGCAGCTTCTGGTTTTGATCCATCTCTTTTTCATGATGATGACGGTAGAAAATGGTATGTCAGCATGGAATGGGATTACAGGGAATTCGGTCCTAGGCAGTTTTCTGGAATTTGCGTTCAGGAATACAGTGTAGAACAGAAAAAACTTGTTGGTGAAGTTCGGAAAATCTTCTTGGGAACAGATATTGGTCTTGTTGAGGGACCTCATATCACCAAGAAAAACGGATATTATTACATTATGGCTGCAGAAGGCGGTACTTGCTATGAGCATGCAGAAACTGTAGCCAGATCAAAGAATCTTTTCGGACCGTATGAGGTGCATCCGAATAATCCTTTGATTTCTGCATATGGTCGTGATGATGCTCCTGTTTTGAGGTCTGGTCACGGTCAGTGGTGTGATTCCATTAATGGAAAAAAGACATATTTTGTATTCCTTGGAGGAAGGCCTCTTCCTGGTACAGACAGATGTGTTCTTGGTCGCGAGACTAACATTGCAGAAATTGAGTGGAAGGATGACTGGCCTTATATCAAGATGCCGGATGGTTCTCTTGACAATGTTCCTCCAAAGTATATTGAAGTAGAAGGTGGTGAAGATGTTCTGCCTGGTCACGGAATGGTCTTTGCCGCTGAAAAGTATACTTTTGTTAATAAAGATTTTCTGGCTGACTTTAAAACCCTGCGTCTTCCTCTTGATGAAAAACGTTTTTCGTTGACTGAAAGACCGGGATTTTTGAGAATCCATGGCGGGCAGAGTCCAAGTTCAAGATATGAACAGTCGCTTCTTGCCCGTCGTCAGACAGATTTCTCTTTTGAAGCAGAAACAAAATTCAGCTTCAATCCTGTGAATTTCCAGCAATTTGCCGGTATGGTTTACCGTTATGATGAAGATACGCAATATCTTTGTGTTGTAACACGTGATGAAGTGAAAGGAAAGGTTCTTCAGGTTTACACAGTCATGCCTGATGCACAGGGACCTTACAATTTCTTCCGTGACATGGAAGTGACTCTTGAGGAAGACAAACCTGTTTACATAAGACTTTGTGTTGACAAAACAAAAGGATTCTTCTGTTGGTCACAGGATGGAAAGAACTTCAGAAAAATCAGGCCGCTTCTTGATGTTACAAAACTTTCTGATGAAGCATTCGGTCAGGGATTTACAGGTGCGTTTGTAGGAATGTATTGTGCTGATTTGATATCATATAGCAATTATGCTGATTATGAGTATTTCAGCTACAAAAGAAAAGAATAATCTGTTGGGAAAGTTTTCCGCATTTTGATGTGGAAAATGAGTCCTGACAATGGAAATATGCGGCTTTTTTTTGATTTTTGACTTCCATTACTTTTTAATCAGTGATACTAAGAGGCCTTTCTGTGGAAGTTTTGCAGAAAGGTCTTTTTTTTTATGTTTTGCTTTAAAACTTGTTTTAACTGTCCTTTCATGGATTTTTCTTGATTTGGGCGGTTTAAGATTTTATGATTGCATTTAAGGCATTTATAGAGATGATGGTAATAAAGAATGATAACGATTTATGATATTGCAAAGGAAACAGGATATTCTGCACCTACCATATCCAAGGCCCTCAACGGAACTGGCGGCTTGAGTGAAAAGACAAGACGAAAAATTCTTGAAACCGCAGAGAAAATGGGTTACAGACCAAATATGGCAGCCAGGTCTCTTTCCACAAAAAAATCGTACCTCATAGGAATTATTTTTGAAGACAATGACATGCAGCGTGGTTTTGAGCACCCTTTGTTTGGAGGCATTCTCAATAGGTTTCGTCAGGAAATGGAAAACTCCGGTTACGACCTTATATTTTTGTCCCGTTCATTTGACTCAAAAAATGATTCGTATCTTGCACATTGCTATCATAGAAATGTTGATGCTGTCGTGATAATAAATCCTCTTGCCGTTGATGATGGAATCATTGAGCTTGCAAAATCTGATATTCCATGTGTTTCTACAAATGACATAATTCCTGGCATACCGGCCGTTGTTTCTGCAAATGAGGATGCTGGATATGAGGCTGGAAAATATCTTATCAATATGGGGCACACAAAAATCGGGTATATTTCTGGCTCACATTCTTTGTACAATCTTGCATCAATCGATCGCTTGAGAGGATTTCGTCGTGCTCTTTCTGAAGCTGGAATTGAACATGATGATTCTTATGTTGTGTATTCATCATACTGGTCGCGTCATGTTGGATTTGAAGCAATGAAAAATCTTTTGGATAATCATAGTGACATTACCGCCGTGTTTGGTGCAAATGACGATATGGTTGTCGGTGCAATGGAATATGCAAAATCTATTGGAATGAAACTTCCTGATGACATGTCTTTCATTGGTTTTGATGATGAACTTTTTTCAGCCTTTCACACACCGTCTCTCACGACTTTCCGTCAGAACAGAAAAATGATAGGTGAAATTGCGGCGGAAATCCTTATAAACAAGATAACAGGAATTCCTGTAAGTGACTGCATACGTGTTTCCGCAGATTTCATAATTAGAAATTCCGTAAAAAAGCTTGAGTAGGCGTTAGAAAGTCCATTTGTTTTTATCATCGTTTGATATCAAAAAAACATTTTATTCAAGTGATTTTAAATTTTTCTGTTGCCGTTTGTATCAAAATTTCTGGCTCCGTTTCGGCTATAAAATGTCCGCATGTTTTTCATCTTTTGCAAGTCTGTTAAAGTAGTCAACTATTTCACGAATGTATTTTTCACCAAACTCTTTGTTCATTGAGTATACTGTTGTAAATTCGTAGCAAAGATCTTCATCAATATCAATTTCTATTCCATCAATTTCGACTGATGTTAAAATTTCATCTGTACCGATTCCGTTGTCAAGAATCTTTTCATTTGAAAGTCTTCCGGGATACATTTTTTCCAGTGCATCATGTACATCTTTTTGCGACACGATGTTGTTGTCTGTGCAGAACATGATGCTTTTGCTTGCCGTTTCTTCAAGATAGAATTTTTTATCCTTAAAATCATTCAGAGATTTTTTTTCATTTACGTAAATTATTTTTTGCTCTTTATTTTTATCCCTTATTATCATTTGATAGATGAAATCAAAGTCTTTTTGCGGTCTTTTTTGTGTGTTTTCATTGCATGCAGTTGAACCATAAGTTACAATTTCATTTTCTATTTCGTAATAAACATAATCTATTCCGTTTAATATTGCATGGTTTATAACATTGTATATGTCGTCCAATTCATCACTTCTTACTTGAAAAAGCACGTTTTTGCGTTCCGAGTCGCTTGTACTGAACAAATCTATTCTGTCTTGGTAATCAGTTCTTATGTATGTAATTCCTTTGTAAACAGCATAAGATTCATAAAATTTCTGCATCATCTTTTCCCGTTTTGATTTATTTTAAAAATTATGCCAGTCTGTGAAAGCTATTTTTTCATCAAGCTCATCATAGGCAACGCATAAAATTGAGCATCCAAAATCATCTGAACACTGGAATGTCAAAAAACATCATTAAGGCACATGTTTTCACTCCTGATTTTTTTTAGAAATCCAAATCGAATGCCTTGAACCTTAACTCATCCAAATAATCTTGAATGTCTTTTTGTGATGTTAAAGCATTTCTCTTCTCTTTTTTTGATCATGCTTTATTTATAATATGTGCATTTGTGCTTTGTATCTATGATTTGATTTCGTCCGGATGAAATTCTGGTTTTAATCCTTCCACAATGTAGTTTTCAGGAAGCTTTGCAGGTTTCCCTTCTTTTGTGACAGATGCCCATGTTACATCAGCTTCCGCACATTTTGTTCCATCTTTTTTTCTTACAATCTGATGCATTGTGCCCATGACGTGCTTGAGTGTTGTTGGATATGTTTCTATTTCAAGCTCTTCATTTAGGAATGCAGATGATTTATAATGGATGTCTACATGCGTAACATAAAGATAAAATCCTGCCTTGACAATTCCATTATAGTCAAATCCGATTTTGTTTAAATAATCCATGCGTGACATTTCAAGATAGTTTAGATAGACTGCGTTGTTTACGTGGCTGTATGAATCACATTCATATGGTCGCACTTTTAGTTCTGTTATGGTTTTCATGTTTTTTATTATGACAGTTTTTTATTGAATGTCAATACTTTGCTTTTCGTTTATCATTCGGCACATTCTTTACCTTTCCCGTAAAATAAAAGGATGAATGAATTTTCATTTAAAATATTTGTGTGGTATAATTGCGTCATGATGAATAGAAATCATTTTTTTGATTTGGTAAAAACTTTTCTTTGTATTGGTGTTGTGTTTGTTCATTTTCCAATACAAAATGTTTTTGGAAAGTGTCTTTCTGCCTTTGGAATTCTTGCCGTTCAATTTTTCTTTTTGATAAGCGGATGGTCATGTTATGGAGAAGATGAAAATTTTTCAGATAAAATCATCTTGAAGGCAAAAAAAATATTGAGGCTTGCATTTTTAAGCGTTGCATTCTATGCGTTTTTTTCTGCAGTTTTGGGGATTTTCATATATCCGGATCTTCTTTGGTTTAAGAATTTAACTCGTCCTGCATTTTTTTTAGAAATCTTTTTGGTTGGAAACTATGATGCTTTTCTTGCACCTCATCTTTGGTTTTTGACAGCACTTTTTTACGGATATCTTGCAATGCATTTCGTTGAAAAATACAGGTCTGATGTGCTTTCTGCAATTTTGTTCATTTTGTTTCTTGTTGTAAGATGCATCACTGAAACTTGTACAAATTCTTTTGGCGCAAACTGGCATTGGTCAGGAAACTTTTTGCTGGGTGGACTTCCTCTGCTTCTCACCGGATATTTTCTTCATTCAAAAAAGGAAAAACTCATGATGGTGAAATTGCATGCTTATATCATTTTTGCATCTGTTTCTTTTTTCTGCATGTTCTTGACTGCAAATGTCAAATTTTTCGGACAGGATTTTTCGCATTATTTTAAGCTTACGACTGGAGTTTTGATTTTTCTTTTGGGAATAAAGCTTGAAAAGAAAATTTGTGACAATCCTCTTTCGTGGTTTGGAAAAAACTGTTCGCTTTTTGTTTATGTTTTTCATTACATGGTGGGTGTGTTGTTTTTTTGCGTGATGGAAAAGTTTAAATTTTCTGATTTTGCATTTGCGTATGTTCTTCCGTGCGGGACTGTGGTTGTGACATGCCTTATGTCGTTTATGATTTATGAAATTGGAAAATTGATGGGATGTTTGAAAAAAAAGATTGATTTGGCGTAAAAAGAATTTTGCTGATTTTATGTGTGCAAGGTTGAAAAAAGCAAAAAAGAGATTATCATTTTAGGGATGAAGACTAATAAAAAAGTAAAAATATATGCTTTTTTGCTGATAATTTTTCTGATAGCCATTCTCCTTAACTTTTATATATATGTTGATAAAACTACGAAATTCAACAAGAGATTAAATGTTTTCAGAAGCTCCCATAAGCAGACTGATGTCATACTTCGCGTTTCTCCGAGAATGGGTGAAAGTGGTTCGTGGCTGAAACGTGGCGTGGTGATTGACGGCAAGACTGTCGACTTGAAAGGAACCATTTATGACATTACCTTGAACAATTATACTGATGCCAAAATTTCAGACTGGAATTTGAAGATAAACATTATGCAGGATTGTTATATAAACAATGCATGGTGTGGAACTGTGGAAATTCATCAAAATGTGGCTTCAGGGCAAGGAAAAGTGCAGACTCTTGACATGAGGAAGCTTTCTGACGTAAATATTGAACTTGAAAATTTCATAGAAACCCAGGATATGATGATTCCTCTTCATAAAGGTGATTACTTAATCTATCATCCTGGAATCAATCAGAATGAAATGCCGGTTTTTGCATTTAATGGTGCGCCAGGTTCTGCGACTGTCGGCATGATTTTTTATTATAGCGATTCTCTCAGTCTGAATAATTTTGAGTTGAGTTATTTCCTTCAGAAGAAAATAATGCAGGGGCTTGAGTATGATTTGTTCCGCATATTTTTAGTTCTTTGGATTATATTGGTCATTTCTCTGCATGTTTACATTTTTGCAAACCGTAAGAATGAAAAGGAACTTCGAAGCAAAGTTGAGATGCTTGAGGAGTCTCTTGATTTGATAAGTCATTTTGTAGATGCCAAAGATCCGTATACCCAGGGTCATTCGCACCGTGTTGCTGAATATAGTGAAATGATTGCCCAGAAAATGGGGATGTCTTCCCAAGAATCCAGATATGTATATTATGCCGGTATCTTGCATGATGTTGGAAAATGTTATGTACCAGACAATGTTCTTAAAAAACCCGGAAAGCTTACAGATGAGGAATTTGACGTCATAAAAAGCCATACGAATTTTGGAGCTGAAATGCTTTCTGGAATTACTTCAATTCCTGGTATTTCTGATGGTGCAAAATATCATCACGAAAAATACAATGGTCGTGGATATCCTGTTGGACTTTCAGGAACATCCATTCCTCTGATTGCGCGCATTATTTGTGTTGCAGATTCTTTTGATGCAATGAATTCAAGCAGGTGCTATCGCAAAAAACTTACGAAAGAATATATTCTTGAAGAAATCGAAAAAAACAAGGGCACTCAATTTGATCCAAAAATTGCTGATGTTTTGCTTGAGTTGATTTCAGATGGAAAAATTTTGATTACCAATGACTGCTAGTGTTTTAAAAGCCATGTGGCCAAAATTTTTCATCTGTATGTTTTATTTTTTTTGATGGATTTTTGATGTCATAATGATGATATCAATGAACCTGCTACTGCAAGAATCATTCCTGTAATAGACATGAAAGAGACCGGTTCTTTTAGCACTATCACGGATGTTGTAACTGTTATGACAGGAACAAGATATATGTAAATGCTTGTTTTTGTTGCACCAAGAGTCTTGACTGAAAAATTCCATGCCGCAAAGCACAGTGCCGATGCAAAAATTCCGAGAAAAAGCAGGTTGAACAGGTTTTCGGCTTTTATGAACAATGACAAGTTTGGCTTGAAATCAAAAATCAGCATTGCCGGAATCATGAAAATGATGCCATAGAAAAATATCCTTCGGGTGGCTTGAATTGTTTCATATCCAAATTTTCCAATCTTCCTTGTAAGAATGGAATATGCGGACCATACAATTGATGCAAGAAATGCAAGAAAATCTCCTGTTGGATTCAGTTGTATTTTTGTTGAATTGAAACTTATGAGAGCGATTCCGATTATTGCCGTAACAAAACCAAGGTAAAAAGGAATGGTGATTTTGCTTTCATCTTTTAGGAAAAAATGGCTTAAAAGGCTTGTGATGAAAGGTGCTACTGAAATTATTACTCCGACGTTTGATGCCATTGTGTAAGTCAGTGCTATGTTTTCAAGCAGATAGTAAAGGCAGATTCCGCATAATCCTGCTCCTGCAAAAAGAAGTTCTTTTTTTATTGATGTGTTTTGTACCATTTTGTGGTTTATGATAAAAAGAACTGCGTATGCCATGATGAATCTGGTGAAAAGAATTTCAACTGGTGAAAAGCTTTTGAGTAAAATTTTGGTGGATATGTAAGTTGTTCCCCAAACAAGAATTGTAAAAAATGATGTCACGTGTCCCTGTAGCGTTTTGTTTTGCATTTATATTTCCTTCAAATATGTTTTGAAAAGATACTGCTGTATGAGCCTGGTGTCAATCCGATATACTGGTGAAAGTAATTTGTGAAATGACTTTGGTCTGAAAATCCTGTTTCCATTGCGGCTTCCATGATTCCAGTTCCGTTTTCGAGCATTTTTTTTGCATGATTGATTCTTATGCTCTGTAGATAATTGTAAGGCGTTATGCCTTTGTTTTTTGTAAAAGACCGAAGCAATGTTGATTTTGACAATCCTGATATTTTTGAAAGGCAATCAAGTGAAATGTTTT
Source organism: Treponema sp. (assembly GCA_045627025.1). Taxonomy (GTDB): domain Bacteria; phylum Spirochaetota; class Spirochaetia; order Treponematales; family Treponemataceae; genus Treponema_D. The sequence continues at coordinate 40,788 of JAZQMW010000077.1, forward strand.
TGCTGTAGTTTTCTTCCATATAGGAACATGCCTTGTTTATGCCTTCTGAGTGTTCTTCCGGACATAAATCAAACATCTTGCAGTATTTTTGAATCAATATGGTCATCAATAATATGAAGCTTTCTTCTTTGTCAAATTCTTTTGAACCAATCATTATTTTTTCGTGCAATTTCATGAAGTATTTTTCTGCTTCAAAATCTTCTATGACGTTTTGTGAAAATCCAGGCATTTCTGTTTTCCCTGTCAATTCTTTTGCCATGGAATTCATTACGTCTTTCGGGATGTTGATTGCTTTGTAATCCATGGAAATTCCTTCTGACGGGGAGCACGCATGATTGTCTCCTGGATTGAAAAGAATCATGCTGTGTTTTTTTAGAGTGTACTCTGAATTCCTGCATGAAAGCAATCGTTCGCCATCTTCCATGAGGCCAATTACAAAGAAGTCATGAAAGTGGTTTGGAAATGGATTTACAAATCCTTTCAGCGTATATGATTCTATTTTGAGATTTTCATCATAAACTGCGATTCTTTTTCCCTTGTTCATTGGATTCCTCGAAAGATTTTTTCTGTTTTGCATTATGCTTTTTTATGAAAAATGCAACATCCAGATTTTTTGCTATCATATCATATTTTGTTTTTTTTGTTTTGTAAAATATCGTCACGTTGTTAAAATATATAATCCCTTTTTGCATTTGAAAATTTCAGTTGTGAAGTATTTTGTGAATTTGCGACCGAAAAGGTTTTAACATGCGCTTGTGCATGGTGGGTAAACATCGCTTTGCGATTGTGTGGGGTTGGATTGCAGATTGGCAGGAAGGGTAAATATTGGAATGCGTTTGGGGCGGGGTTTGCAATTGGAAAGGTTTTGAGTGCGAATTTGTTGCAGGGGAAAATATCGGCATGCATTTGCGGGCTTTGCGATTTGGTGGGTTTTAAATTGCAGATTTGCGTAAAGATAGACATCGGCATGGTTTGGGGCGCCCCTTGTGACGGTTTGCAACAAGAGTCACGATTTGCATTTTTGTGATTGCTTGCGTTGCAACTTACGGTTTGGATTACTGGTGCAGATTCTGGAAATTGGTTTTGATGGAGTGCAGGCTTCCTTTTGGAAACCTGCATTTTTTTTGATTTTAATTACATGAAAGCAAGTGTGTTTCCGTCTGATGTTACGGATATTTTACTTCCTTCACCAAATTTTCCTTCAAGAAGAAGTTTTGAAAGAGGATTTTCCACAAGATTCTGTATTGCCCTTTTTACAGGTCTAGCTCCAAATGATGGGTCAAATCCTTTTTCTGCAATATAAGATAATGCATCCTTCGTGAATTCGATTTCGATTTTCCTTTCAGAAAGTCGTCTTGATACGCGTTCAAGCTGAAGCTTTACTATTGCCTCTATGTTTTCTTTACCAAGTTTGTTGAACATGACTGTTTCATCAATCCTGTTAAGAAATTCTGGACGGAATGTCTGTTTTAAAAGAGCATCAAGTTTAGACGAAAGTTCAGAAATGTTTGATTCGTCAGCATCAAGAATGATGTCGCTTCCAAGGTTGCTTGTCATTATGATGATTGTGTTCTTAAAATCCACAACTCTTCCCTGGCCGTCTGTAAGTCTTCCGTCATCAAGAACTTGTAGAAGAACATTGAAAACGTCAGGGTGTGCTTTTTCCACTTCATCAAGAAGAATTACACTGTACGGTCTTCTTCTTACAGCTTCCGTAAGCTGACCGCCTTCATCATATCCAACATATCCAGGTGGTGCTCCAATAAGCCTTGTCACGCTGAACTTTTCCATGTATTCTGACATGTCGATTCTTGTAAGGCTTTTTTCATCATTAAAAAGAAAATCTGCAAGAGTCTTTGCAAGTTCTGTCTTTCCGACACCAGTAGGTCCTATGAAAAGAAAACTTCCAAGTGGCTTTTGTGGATCTGAAAGACCTGCCCTGTTTCTTCTTATTGCATCGCTTACGACTGACACTGCAAGATTTTGTCCTATGACCCTCTCGTGAAGAACTTCTTCAAGCTTGAGATATTTTTGCTTTTCGCCAGTCATCATTTTTGCGACTGGTATTCCTGTCCATGCGCTTACTATGCGTGCAATGTCTTCTTCCGTGACTTCTTTTTTTACAAGAGATTCATGCTCACTTATTTCCGAATTGTTTCCATCATTTTTTTCTACAGATGATTCTTTCATCTTTTTTTCAAGTTCTGGAATTATCGAATATTTGAGTTCAGCTGCTTTTTCGAGGTTTCCTTCTCTTGTATATTTTTCAAGATCGAATTTTGCCTTTTCAAGATCTTCCTTGAATTTTCTGCTTCCTTCTATTATGGCTTTTTCATTTTGCCACTGGAGTTTCATGGCATCACGGCTTCCTTGAATTTCTGCAAGTTCCTTTTCAAGTTTCTGAAGTCTTTCTATGCTTGATTTGTCATCTTCTTTTTTTAGAGACTGCCTTTCAATTTCGAGCTGCATGATTTTGCGTTCAAGCTTATCAAGTTCTACAGGCTGGCTTTCAATTTCCATTTTGAGATGGCTTGCGGCTTCATCCACAAGATCAATTGCCTTGTCTGGAAGAAATCTGTTCGTTATGTACCTGTTGCTTAGCATTACGGCTTCGACAAGTGCTTCGTCGTTAATTTTTACGCCATGGTGGATTTCATATTTGTCTCTAAGCCCACGAAGTATTGCTATCGTGTCTTCAACTGTAGGTTCTGCGCAATATACCTGCTGGAATCGCCTTTCAAGAGCAGCATCCTTTTCTATGTATTTTCTGTATTCGTTAAGCGTTGTGGCTCCGATTACATGCATTTCTCCTCGTGCAAGCGCAGGCTTTAAAAGATTTCCAGCATCCATGCTTCCTTCAGCGTTTCCCGCTCCTACGATGGTATGCAGCTCATCAATGAAGAGAATTATCTGTCCGTCACTTTTGGAAACTTCCGTTATGACACCCTTGAATCTTTCCTCAAATTCTCCCCTGTATTTTGCACCGGCTACAAGTGCACCCATATCAAGTGAAAGAAGTCTTTTATCCTTTAGGCTTTCCGGAACATCGCCTGAGGCTATCCTTCTTGCAAGACCTTCCACAATTGCAGTTTTTCCGACACCAGGTTCTCCAATGAGGACAGGGTTGTTTTTTGTGCGTCTGCTCAAAACCTGCATTACGCGCCTGATTTCCTCATCGCGTCCTATGACAGGATCTATTTTGTCAAGTCTTGCACGTGATGTCAAATCGATGCAGAATTTTTCAAGAGACTGCATTTTACTTTCCGGGTCATTGTCTTCTATCGTCTGGTTTCCTCGAACTGCTTTTAAAGCTCCGAGTATTGCGTTTCTATCACATCCGTTTTGCCTTAAAAGAGATGATACCTTGTCATCACCTTGTGCCATTGCAAGAAAAATATGCTCGCATGAAAGAAATTTATCCTTGAGCGATTCCATTTCTTTTTCTGCCTTGGCAATTACTTTTTGAGAAGATGATGAAAGGTTCATTTGCGTGTTTCCCTTTACGACAGGAAATTCTGAAAGCAAATCATCAAGTTTTTGTTTTAGAAACGGAACCTGTATTCCTATTCTTTCCACAAGTGGAGGGATGATGCCGTCTTTTTGATTTATGAATGCATAGAGCAAGTGCTCATTGCCTATTTCTGAATGATCCTTTTGTTGTGCAAGTGTGTTTGCATCCTGAAGGGCTTCTTGAAGTTTGATTGTCATCTGATTGAAATTCATACGCTAACCTCACTTCAATAGAGATAATAAAAAAAAATAAAAAATGCAAATAAAAAAAGGAGATTTTAAAACAGAATCGTCATGAATCTGGATAAAATCCCCTCGTCGACATGTTGAATGATTATGCCTTAAAAACAGCGTTCATTTATTCTACAGTTTTTTTTGCAACTTCCTTGTTTGCAACGTACAAAACAAGTGTTGTTCCTTTTTTTACGTCATACGGAAGCGTTACTTTTTTTCCTGTATGGTTGAATTCTGCAAGAGTCGTCTCTCTGCCTGTCAATGATTTTGCTTCGAAAACCATCGGTACTGGATAAGGATAATCCGGCAATTCAGTTTCAAAAAGTCCCTGCACGTTTTCTGCTTTTTCATCTTTTGGACGAATTGTCAGTGTTGTGTTTATTCTTGTATATGCTTCGGCTTTTTCCTTGATTTTGTCCTGTGACATTATGATTCCATCGGCAGAACATTTTTCGGCTTCCATAAGTTCAAAATCGAATATCATCTTTGTGCCGTCAAGTTTTGAGAGGAATTGTTTTATTGAAAGCCCCTCAACTTTTGGAATTTCATAAGTCTTGAGTTCTTTTCCGCTTGAAACAATGAACTGTATGGAAATCTTGTCTGCAAGCTGAGTACCTTCCGCAGGAAACTGTGCAAGAATTGTTCCCGGCTGTGAATCATCCATTTTGTAGACTGTCGGTGCAATTTTTATTCCAGAGTCATTTGAACCGAATATGAATTCAAGTGAACTTCTTACTTCATCAATGTTCTTTCCTGTATAGTCGTTCATGAAATCCAGCATTACGCCACGGCTTACCGTAAGGTTTATACGCCTGTATGCCTTGACAATTGAGCCTGGCTTTGGATCTTGTGCAAGTATGTTTCCTTTGTCTCCAGGCAAGTCTGAAAATTTGAGCTGGATTTTTGCGTAAAGCTCCTTTTCCTGCATTTCGAGAAGTGCCGTCGTAAGGTTTTTGCCCACAACGTTTGGAACCATGACTTTTTCTGCCCCACGAACAAACGAGAAGAAGAAAATCAATGCTGCCAGCACCATTATGAAGAATGAAATGATGACAACGAAAACAAGTGATGCATTTGCATTTTTTAGTTCGTCAAGGCATTCTTTTAAACTTATCTTAAACTTTCTTTTTGGCATTCTTTTTTCTGTTGAGTTTATTGTCTCGATTTCCATATTTTACTCCAAAACTGTTCCTATGAAATTTCTGGCACCGTTCATGAATGATTTATAATCCATGGCCTTCTTTGACTGCCACTGTAGTTCCGTAGCAATCAAGATGCCGTTTCCTGTCTGTATGAGGATACCACGCTGCTTGTTATATGAAAGCACGGTACCTGGTACGGCAGAAGTGTCCTTTACTATGGCAGGATCCTGGTATGCAACTTTGTCTGCGTCGCTAGCCTTTAGAATCCTTAGCTGCATGTCTCCGCATTTTGTGAAACATCCAGGCCAAGGTGTGTATGCACGGATTTTTGCATCAATTTTTTTTGCACTTTCAGTCCAGTCTATTCTTCCGTCTTCCTTTTTTATTTTGGAGCAATATGATGCTTCTCCGACTTGTGGTCTCGACTGTGGAAGTTTGTGCGTTTTTGCAATGCTTCTGAGTATCTGTGTCATTTGTGACGCACCGTAAAGGGAACATTGTCTTAGAAGAGATTCCGCAGTTTCTGTCCCTGTAAGCCTGAATTCCTGTGAAGAGATTATGTCTCCTTCATCCATGCCGAGTGACATTTTCTGGACAGAATATCCGATTGTTTCGTCACAATTGAGAATTGCCTCGTTGATTGGCGTTGCGCCCCTGTACTTTGGAAGTAGGGAAGGGTGCAGGTTTATTCCGCCATATTTGAAAAGACTGAAAAATTTTGGTCCAAGTATGTGTCCGTATGCAAAGCATATGAATACATCCGGGTTTAATTTTGCAAGTTCTTCACGTTCCGGGGCAAGAATGTGCTCAGGCGTAAATATCTTTATGTCTTTTCCTCGGGCACTGTTCCATATTCTGGTGTATTTTTCTACATCAGTAGGAATCAGCTCACTGTGTCTTCCTTGTGCAGACGGTGGATTGGTAAGGACTCCCACGATTTCATAGCTTTCATCTTCCATAAGCTCTGACATTGCACTGTCTCTCAGAACAAGTTCAAGAATTGTCGAGGCTACTTGTGGACTTCCGCCGTATATTACTCTTAACATTTATTTTCCTTTTTTGCGGCAATCTTTGCGGCTATTCTTTTATGCTTGGCTTCCTTTTCAAGAGCTTTTTTTGCAGCTCTTTCCGCACGCTTTTTCATTTTCTCAATGACTTCTTCCTTGATTTTTTCATCACCGCGATCTATGTATAAGATTCCGTCAAGGTGGTCGTTTTCATGTTGTATGGCCCTTGCAAGAAGACCTTCTGCATCATCGATCGTGAATTTTTTTCCATTTTCGTCAAGTGCAGATACGGATACTTTTACCGGACGAATTATTTTTTCGCTGAAACCCGGTATTGAAAGGCATCCTTCCTCATATTCTCCTGTTTCTGCTGATGTCTTTGTTATCTGTGGATTAATGAAAACTCTTTTTACGTCATCATCCGCAATTATTACGAAATATCTTTTTGCAACACCTATTTGAGGAGCTGCAAGTCCGCATCCGTTTGCACTGATCATTGTTTCAAACATTTCTTCAATCTGGGCCCTGAGCTCATCATTGATTTCTTCAGGCTTTACATTCTCGCATTTCTGCCTCAATACTTCTTCGCCAAGTTTACAAATCCTCATAACATCCTTCCATTTTACAAATCAGTGCTTTTTTTCACAATTTCATCTCTAATTTTAGAGCTTTATGCAAGTTTTCAATAACTGTGGACATCAATTTTATCATAAAAATAAAATGTGTACAATTGTTGCGATAACTCATGCAAGACGTAGTTTTGAAAATGTATTTTCTTAAAAAAATCTTTAATCTGTCCGTAATTTCATATTTCCTGTATGAATCTTTTTGCGGCATTTGAAAGATAATTTTCTTTTGAAACAACAAGTGAAATGTGCCTTACATCAAGTTTTTCTTCTATATTAATGATTTTAAGTTCACCCGTTTTGAGTTCATTTTGTATGTATTCCCTTGAGACGCATATTATTCCCATGTTTTTTTTTGCAAATTCAATCAAAAGGTCAAGCGATGCAAGTTCGAATTTGGGCTTGAGTACAACTCCATACCGTGAAAGATTTTTGTCGATAATCCGCCTTGAATGGCTCATGCTTTCCAAAAGAAGCGTTCTGTAGCTTTGCAAATCTGAAAAATGATGTATTTTTGAGTCATCAAATTCTTTTGAGCATACGAAATAATCATGAAGATCCATTACATCCGTAACTTTTTCCGATGTGGTTTTTAGCGGAGAATGGACAAATGCTATGTCCACATCATTGTTTTTTAAAAGCGAAAGTGATTCCCTCGTGGTGCAGTTTGTTACGCGGTATCGGATTTTTGGATATTTTGATTCAAACGCCTTCAGTTTGTCTATGAGATAATATTTGCAGATTGTGTCGGAAGCTCCAATCGTGAGAATTCCCGAATCAAGATTTTTTATGTCGGAAAGATTTTGTTCCAGAAAGTTTACCGTGTTGAATATGCTCTTGCAATATGAAAAAACTTCTTCTGCCTCTGCCGTAAGCTTGATTTCTTTTTTTTGCCTTATGAAAAGTGGAAATCCCACCAAATCTTCAAGATTTTTTACTGCTTGGCTTACTGCAGGTTGTGATACGCACAGTTTGTCTGCTGCCTTTGAGAAACTTTTTTGTACTGCAACTTCATAAAAGACATTGAGTGAATGAAGGTCAAGGTTCATTCTTTTATCATACATTTTTGGGTGCAAACATGCAAGTATAAGAAAATATTATGATTGATATAAAAACTATTAATTGTACTTATATAAAGAAATTCTGTATACTCATGTTATCTTTTTTAGGATTAGTTTGAGGTAGAGCTATGAAATATTCAGGAACAATCAGTCGCGGTGTTCGTACACCAATTATCAAGAAAGGCGATGACTTGGCTACAATCGTAGTTGATTCAGTATCAAAATGTGTGGAAGAAGCAAATCTTACAATCAATGACCGTGATGTAGTTTGTATTACAGAAGCCGTAGTTGGAATTTCTATGGGTAACTACTGTACTGCTGATGACATTGCTCAGGATGTTAAAAACAAGTTTGGTGAGAATGCACACATCGGTTTGATTTTCCCAATCATGAGCCGCAACCGTTTTTCAATGTTGCTCAAAGGTATTTCTCGCGGATGTAAAAAACTTACAGTAATGCTTTCTTACCCGGGCGACGAAGTTGGAAACAAATTAATCAGCCAGGAAGAACTTCTTGATTCTGGAATTAACCCTGCAAAAGACGTATTCACATCTGAAGAATTCTATAAACTTTTCCCAAATCCAATTCACCCGTTTACAGGTGTTGATTACATTAAGTTCTACAAAGAAGCAAGCGAATGTCCTGATACAGAAATTATTCTTGCTAATGATCCTCGCGCAATTCTTGATTACACAAAAGATGTAATTATTGGTTCTACACACGAAGGTCCAATGAACAAGAGACTTCTTACAAAAGCTGGCGTTAACAAATGCTACTGCATGGACGAACTTATGACAGAACCAGTAAACGGCTCTGGATGCAACCCACAGTTCGGACTTTTAGGTTCAAACCTCGCAACAGACAACTCAGTTAAATTGTTCCCATGCAACTGCCAGGGTCTCGTAGACGATATTTCAAAACGTCTTTCAGACAAATACGGCAAAAAAGTTGAAGTTATGATTTACGGTGACGGCGGTTTCAAAGACCCTGTTGGCGGAATCTGGGAATTTGCTGACCCAGTTGTTTCTCCTTCTTATACATCTGGTCTTGTTGGAACTCCAAACGAACTCAAACTCAAATATCTTTCAGACAACGAATTCAAAGGACTTGAAGGCGATGCTCTTAAAGAAGCAATGATTAACCGTATTAAATCTAAGGATAAGAATCTTAAAGGACGTATGGAAACTCAGGGTACAACTCCACGACAGCTCACAGACCTCCTCGGTTCACTTGCCGATTTGACTTCTGGTTCAGGCGACAAAGGTACTCCAGTTATCTTGATTCAGAACTACTTCTCTAACTACGCTGATCAGTAAAAAACTTACGTAATGGTTGAGCTTGTTGAAACCACCATTTAAGAAACTCTTTTAGCAAATGCCCGGTCGCAAGATCGGGTATTTTTTTTGGCGCCACCCTAATAAAATAGTAAAATTT
>JAZQMW010000078.1:0-32523 GCA_045627025.1 Treponema sp.
GGATTTGTCTTCCTAAGACCGCTTGGCCTCCGACTTTGATTGCAAATTTGCGTGAAGGTATACATTGGAATGCTTTTGCGGCGGCGGTTTGCAACTAGGTGGGGTTTGAGTGCAAATTTGCGTGAAGATATACATCGGAATGTTTTTGGGGCGGAATTTGCGATTGGGTGGGGTTTGAATTGCAAATTTGCGTGAAGATATGCATTGGTATGTTTTTGGGGGCGGCCGTCTGCGATTGGATTGGGTTTGATTGCAGATTGGTTGGAAGAGTATACATTGGTTTGCATTTGGGGGCCGTTTTGCAACTAGGTGGGGTTTGAGTGCAAATTTGCGTGAAGGTATACATCGGAATGTTTTTGGGGCGGAATTTGCGATTTAAAAGGGTTTTGATTGCGGATTTGGCAGAAAATCATGCATCATCTTGCGTTTTACAGGGCGAAAATTTGCAGACAGAAAAGGTTTCTCCCCATAATACGACAATATGCCGGGAATCATCATGTTTCTTGATGACATTTCATTTCAAAACATGTATACTGGAGAAATGAAACAAATTCCTGAACCTGCAAGGAAAAGACTTGTGCTGCTTGAGCGCATCTTGGAAAATTATCCCGAAAAAAACATCACCTCTCTCAAGATTCAAAATCTTACAGGCTGGTCTAGTGCAGTGGTACGAAGAGACATTTCATATATTGGCGTATCATGCGGTGCAACAAACGGCTACAGGGTACGGGAACTGCACCATACGCTAAGAAATGAGCTTTATGATTTTTCAGAAGAAAAAAAAGGGTGCATTGTAGGGCTTGGAAAACTGGGGCAAAGACTTCTTGACACCACGGAGCTTTACGGAACGCCTTTCAAGATTGTGGCAGGCTTCGATTCAAGCGTAAACAAAACGGAAGTGTTAAGTTCGTCATTTCCACTTCATCCTACCCCACTCATGAAAAAAATCATCGCTGATGAAAACATTGTTTTTGCACTTCTTACGGTAGAGAGGGAAGATCCTCAGGAAACTTGCAATCTTTTGATTGACTGCGGCATAAAGAAAATCATCAACTACACAAGCACAATTCTTTCTGTTCCTGATGAAGTCAAGGTTCGTAACGTAAGCCTTCTTACATCACTTTATCTTCTATCATGATTTTTATCACAGTTCAAGGACTTTTTTTATTTTTTGTACATAAATTTTGCATTTTATGAATTTTTTATGATAAAATATAGGCATGAGGAATTTTTTTTCAAAGAAAATAGGCTTTCTTTTCAGAATTGCACTTTTTGTTTCTGTTTTTCTCGCTTTGTTTGCAGCAGTTTTCTTTTTATATATTTCTCCAAAGATTTCAGATCGACCGGCAATTTTCAAGGATAACGGAAAAGACCGCAACTATCACATTCTTGTTGTCGGACAGGCAGACAATTCTGTTTTCCTCAATCAAGTTTATGAAGGTGCAAAAAGTTTAAGCGAAGCATATTCTGCTATCGTAGACCTAAAGGTTCCCAATTCTCTTGCAGAAGATGTTTCACTCCAGCAGCTGATAGAATATGCATCTTTCGTAAATGCAGATGGAATAATCGCATATTTTAATTCACAGGACGAAAAGATTACGACACAATACAGAATTGACGGATCTGAAATTCCACTTATAGCCATAGGTCAGTATTTGCCGGAAAATCCTCAGATTTCATATATCGGAAACAATTACTTTGAGCTTGGAAGAAGAATTGCCATGGAGTCTTCAAGCCTTATTACAAATGATTCCACGGCATTTTTGATGCTTTCAGGAGAATTGAACACGCCAAATTACGGTTATCTACTGAAGAGCCTCAAGGAAGTTTTCAATGTAAAAAAAATAACGAACTATGTTGTTCTTGACGGTTCAAAAAAAGACAACGAAAGGTTTCTCTTAAAAAACCTTACGTCAAATTCCATAAAAGACCCCATACTCATATGCCTCACAGAAGAAGACACGATGAACGCCATCCAGATTGTGAGTACGATTTCATCAATTTTCAACCCGCACATCATTGGATTCGGAGACAATGACACAATCAAAGCATACTTGAAGAAAGGCGTCATAATAAGGCAGATTTCACTTGATCCGTGGAAAATCGGACGAATTGCACTCAGGGAACTTTTTGAGTACAGGAATACAGGTTATGCAAACAGCTACATTTCAGCCGACATAAGGGTCATTGGTAGCGATTCAGAGTTTTAGCAAAAAAAATCAAAGTCAAAAGACAGGATTCGACATGGAAATCATTCAGAAAGTAAAGGACAAAAGCCTCAGATGGAAAATAATGGTTGCAATAAGCCTTGCGGTCATTGTCATGAGCGTAAGTCTTGTAATAACAATGAGAATTGACCATTACGCACTCAACATCATCGGAAGCTCCTACAAGACAAATGAAGAACTTACAATGTTTTCAAACGACCTTTTTCAGATGGAAACATCCATGGAAACTTACGTAAAATACAAGACGTTCGAAAGCATTGACGCATTCTACAACAACAGCGCAAAAGTAGATTCTTTTTGCCAGAAAATGCAGTCTTTTCCTTCAACAGATACAATCAAGCAGAAAGAATACCTTGTTTCCCAGCTTGCACAGTCTTTCCTGTTCTACAGCGCCAAAACAATATCATCAAAAAGGGCAAACACAACTTCTACTGAAGTTTACAGAAAAAGCATAACATGCTACAGAACGCTGATTGACCAAATTGCAAGCCTCAATATCCTCTACATGAGAAAAAATGCAGATGTTTTTGAAAAAGACAGGGATAACGTCAACATGATTTTACAGGCTTACATTTTGTTTTTCATCATCTTTTTTATTTTCATCCTTGTATTCCTCTACTATTTCATAGGATATGCGACAAAACCACTCGTGGAAATTTCAAAGGTTGCGACAAGAATTGCCGAGCAGGATTTTGACGTGCCTCTTTTCAGAAACGACACTCATGATGAAATAGGAAACATTTGCAGGGCATTCGACAGGATGATCATAAGCATAAGGGAGTACATAGACAAGATATGGGAAAAGGCAAGGACTGAAAACGAACTTCGTGAAAAGGAAATGCAGATGACGGCCCTTTACGCTGATGCAAAACTCAAGGCATACCAGAGCCAGATAAACCCGCATTTTCTTTTCAACACGCTAAATACCGGTGCGCAGCTTGCAATGATGGAAGGTGCCGACAAAACATGTTTTTTCATAGAGCAGACTTCTGATTTTTTCAGATACAACATCCAGCAAAAGGATTGCGACGTTACAATAGAAGAAGAGCTTGGACTTGTAGACAATTTTGTGTATATAATGAAAGTAAGGTTCGGGAAAAGGCTTGAATTCGAAAAAACGATAGAAGACGGTGTCAATCTTTCATGCAGGCTTCCGACAATGACACTGCAGCCTCTTGTTGAAAACTGCATTCAGCATGGGCTTCAAAACGTTACAGGAAAAGTAATGCTTCACGCAAGGCAGCATGACGGATTTGTAGAGATTTCCGTAAGTGACAATGGCGACGGAATAAGTGAAGAGATACGCAAAAAGGTTCTTGACGGTGCAAAGACAAACATATCTTTCAGCCGCATAGATGAAAACGAAGAAAAAGATGCAAAAGACGAAAAACACACTGGCATAGGGCTCATAAATGTTTTCTCAAGACTTGCTTTGTACTTCCATAGAAATGATATTTATGATATACAGACAAATGATGAAAATGACGGAAGAGGAACAAAATTCATCATTCTGGTACCAATTGAAAACATATAGGACATTTCTGAAAATTGCAAATTTCAGAGGTTTCCTGCAGAGTCAAGACGGCATTAAAACTTTAATGGATTTGAGGTTGACATGACAAACTACAACATACTGACATGTGATGATGAACAGATTGTTATCGATTCGCTGCAATTCATCATCAAAAAGAATTTCGAAGGACAGGTGAATCTTTTTTCAGCATTGTCAGGCGCAGAAGCCTTGCAGGTAGTAAGCACAGGAAAAATCGACATAATATTCATGGACATCAACATGCCGGGAATGAACGGGCTTGAAACCATAAGCTGCATACTGAACCTTCACCCGGAAACTGTCATCATCATGCTGAGCGCATTTGACAAATTCCAGTATGCACAGGAAGCGATGAATCTTGGAGCGTACAAATACATCACGAAACCCGTGAACAGGAATGTCGTAATACAGACTGTCAGAAACGCCATGAACCTTGTGGATGAAAAACGAGGGAAAGGCTCTGAGGGCAGCGAACTGCAAAAAAAGCTCGACATCATATCACCGATGGTTGAAAGTGATTTCATATATTCATGCATGTTCAACACCGACAAAAACGACGACCTCTCCGATTACCTTTCGTATTTTAACCTTTCCGTGACAAACTATTTTTTCATGTGCCTTGAATTTCCACATGCAGACTCCAAGAATCAGCTGGAACTTTCCACATCAATAAGAAAAATTCTTTCAGACAAGTACAAGTTCATAATGGGCTCTTTCATGACAAAAAGAATTGCCCTTTTCATATCGGTTGACTTTGAGGAAAATGACGACAGGATAGAAGTATTTCATGAAAAGGCAAGAAACATATACACGCTTTTATGCCTGAACATTGAAAAAGGTATAAGAGCCGGAATAAGCAAGATTTCAGACACGCTTGAAAACGTGACCATTTCATACAACGAATCCCTTTCTGCCCTAAACTGCACGTCTCCAAACGGGGAACTTCTTTTTTCAGACGAAACTGCAAGGGATACTGCAGGTGACAAAAAGATGCATGAGCTTTCAGAGAGAATTTTCAACAGACTCAAATCAGGTGACAGTGCGGGAGTCAAATTCCTTTCGGTACTTTACTGCCGTGAACAGATGGAAAGAAACGGAAACATGGATGAGTTCAAGAACAATGTCTTTGAGCTAATCATAGAGGCCAAGAACATAACAAAACAATGTGCCGCACAATTTGACGATTCGGCTTTTCGCGGACTTTTCGGATTTTTGAGCGGTGCATCAACGGAAAATGAGATACAGGATTTTTTAAGCGCAAGACTTACAGAATGCACATCGGCAATTTCATCATGCAGGGAGAAAAAGGAAAATCCAATCATAAAAAAAGTATGCTCATATCTTAACGAGCATTTTAATGAAAACTTTTCGCTTGACGATGCTTCGTCTCTTGCAGGAGTAAGTCCTTTCTACTTGAGCAAACTCTTCAAGGAAGAAACTGGAGAAACTTTTGTAAATTACGTGACGGACAAAAGGCTAAACAAGGCAAAACAGCTTCTTTCCGAAACAGATTTTTCCATAAAGGAAATAACGGCACAGACAGGTTACAACGACCAAAATTATTTCAGCAGGCTTTTCAAGAATAAATTTGGAGTTACGCCGACTGATTTCAGGGAAATGCATTGATTGGCTGTCAAATTTGCATGCTGGGGAACAGCTTCGTTCCTCAGTAAACATCCGTTTACATTTTTTACGAGACTTTTGAAAACCTCCCTTGACAATAAGAAAATTATGACTGATAATAAGGATGCAAAACACGGCAACTCATATTTTCTTAAATGCATTATTAATTCTGAACAGTGTGGCATCATGGCTTTGACATGGCAATTCAAGAGTTACCGCATTTTTGAAGTTACCTCTAAAGATTGCAATTCTTAGAGGTTTCCATAAGCATTGGCTTTTGGAGTTTTTCCAAATCAATACGTATAATTGCAGAATGTGGGTGGGTGCAAAAAGCGTATGGTTAAAAAGTTTCTTTCATTATCATTGATTTTTTTTCTCTTTGGATGCAGGAAGGCTTCTCTGCAAAAAAATGGTGTCGATACAAACACAAATGGAGTCCAAAAACATCTCATAGGTTTTTCAATCGATACGCTCGCAATAGAGCGATGGCAGCGAGACCTTGACATTTTCATGGCAAGCGTAAAAGAATGTGATGCTGACATCATAATACAGAATGCCGGAAACAGCGTGGAAGAACAAAAAAAACAGCTTCATTACCTTTTGGACAGAAACGTCGACGTAGCAGTCATACTCCCACGTGATGCAGGTTCTCTCGTAGATGAGGTAAACCTTTTCAAATCAAGGGGAATTCCAGTAATTTCATACGACAGGCTTATTCTGAACGCACCAATTGACCTTTACATAACAATTGACAGCGAAGCCGTGGGACGGATAATGGGTGAGGAAATGCTAAGGCGTGCAGAACCAAACAACTGGCTGTGCATGCTCGGCTCAAAAGAAGACTACAACATGACACTTGTGCAGGCCGGGCTTTTAAAGGCCATAAAAAATCCAAACATCATTTCTGAAACTTTCTATACGGACGGATGGAACTATGACCTTTCAAGGCAGAAAATGATTGACGTGATAGCTACAGGTGTACTTCCAAATGCAATACTCTGCGGAAACGATGCAATTGCAGACAGCGTCATTTCAGTCCTCAAGTCATACATGAGCGATTACCAAATTCCGGTTTGCGGTCAGGATGCAGACATAATTGCATGCCAGAACATAGTGAAGGGACTTCAGACATTCACGGTCTACAAGCCAATCGGTGCGCTTGCACAAACGGCGGCAGTTTATTCGGTGCGAATTGCAGAAGGTGAGAAAATTGAAAATCTCGTAGCAGAAGGCAGCAAAATAAACAACGGCCTTCAGAACGTGCCGACTCTGGTTCTTGACCCGAAAGCAGTCACAATTGACAACATTGACAAAATCATAATTGATTCCGCATTCCATACAAGAAACGAAGTATACATTGATGAAGAATAGAAACCTACTTTTTTTCGCGGCACTCTGTTTTTTTCTTTCTTCAATAGAATATGCAATTCCCAAAATCGTTCCGTTTTTCCGTCTCGGACTTGCAAATCTACCGATAATGCTTTCACTTTCAGTTTTTTCGAAAAAGGACACATGCATTCTTGTCTTTTACAAGGTGTTTTTCCAGGGGCTTTTGTCAGGAACTTTTTTCTCATACATATTCCTGTTTTCACTTTGCGGTTCATTTGCATCATGTCTTGCAATGATGGCTGTTTATTCAATCTTTTCGCAAAAAAAACTTGCATCATGGATTTCAACCAGCATTTCAGGAGCATTGGCAAACAACTTGTCCACCCTTTTTCTTGCACATTTCATGCTGTTTGGAGAAAACACAAGACTTTTTGCACCAGTTTTGCTTTCAATTTCATTTTTTTCTTCCATTTTTCTGGGTTTGTTTGCAAACGCATTTTGCAATCATTCCATATGGTGGAAAGAAGTGTCAAACGGCTTTTCATACATCACATCAAAATGCAAAATAAACGACAACACTCAATATAATATTCAGTTTATTTTAAGTCTAATTTTATCATCAGCAGCATTCATCACCGTCACCTTTGCAGAAAACTTCACAATCACATCATCAATAATGATTTTTTTCATATTGTCATGCATCATTTCAGGCAATAAAATCAGAATTTCAGCGAGCATTTTCATGATTCTTTCAATAACGATGCTGGAACTTTTGGTTCCAAACGGAAAAATTCTACTCGAATTCGGAAAAATAAAAATCACGCAAGGTGCACTTTTTTACGGGCTTCTAAAATCAACAAGACTGTGCAGTTTTGTTTACATATCAAAATTCATGATTGGCAGAAAATTTTTTTTCGCAAATTCAAGCAAATCGTATTCCACAATGATTCAAATTCTTGCAGACCTTTCAAAAAACATTTCGCTTAATCGGAAAAATTTCATAAAAAGCATAGATGACGCATTGTTAAAAAGCTTTCACAATGAAACCGATGAAACGCAGAGTGCAAATCCCACATAAAAAAAACGCAAAATCAAAATCATGATTATTTTTGAAGAAGAATTTTTGTAAAATGCATTTAACGCAAGCTTTGAAATTTCCAGATATTTATGTTAAAATAACCTTATGCATGTTAGAAAATACATCCTGCTCCTGTACTTGTTTTTGCTCCCGTCGATTCTGCAGTCTTTTAGGTTTCCGTGGAGCAGAAAGAAAAAGACAATCGAAGAAGATGCAGCTATAGTCCAAGAAGAAAAGATAATCCATAAAGAACCTGATGGGATTGCATATTTCAGGAACGCTTATCCTGACGTTGGGTTTACGGCTTTTTACGATGAAGAAAAGGATGATTTCAAACTTATCGTACAAAAAAATGGATCAAGCGACATTTATATTTTTTATTGGTGTGACGGAAAACTGCTTCCCCCGGATGAACTTGAAAATTCAGAATGCTATACTCCGATTCTTTACAATTATGAAAACAAGCATAAATTTCCAGAAGACATGACAGAAGATGAAATTCAGGAACTTAAAGAATATACTTCAAGGGAAAGCAGAAAAAACGGTTCCGGAGAATCACAATTTTTTCTTTCAGCAATATATGGCTGTGAAACGCGTGCTTCAACTGAGAAAAAAATTAAATGCACGAAATTTCTTGGAAAAAAACTAAACATACATGAAGATATTGTTCAAAAAATCAAGATAGTGGAAGAAAAAATCCAAAACGAGGCGAAAACCGATGCAGAAATCAAAAAATTCATTTCAGGCCTTAAAAGCTGCGGTGGATACAACTGGAGGCTTATTGATGGAACAAAACGGAAAAGCATGCACAGTTTCGGAATCGCAATAGATTTTCTTCCAAAAAAAATAAGGGGAGAAATTTTCTGGAGCTGGGCAAGAGACAAAAATCCAAAAGGATGGATGAAAACTCCCCTTTCAAGCAGATGGTTGCCGCCCCAAAAACTGATTGATATTTTTGAGGAAGAAGGATTTATCTGGGGCGGTTACTGGACAATCTGGGACAACATGCACTTTGAATACAGACCGGAACTCATTGAGCAGATGAAAGCACAGAATGCAAAGAATGAAGAAACGCAAAACGAGATTTGTGAAGAAACCAAGTGATTTTCATGCACTAAAAATTCCTGCCATCACAAAATGAGCAAAATGGAAGCGATGGTTAATTTCACCCCAATTAATCAGCGCTTAATGCAAGTACATCAAAAAAATGCTTTTTAAGATGATTAATTCCATTTCTTAAAAATCAAGGAAGTATTTACGCCGCCAAATGCAAAATTGTTTGACATGACATATTCCGTATTGATTTTCCTCACATCACCCATTATGTAATCGAGAGGCGCACAATTTTCGTCAACCTCAGTAAGGTTAAGGTTTGGATGAAACCAATTCTCATTCATCATGTTGATTGTCACAAAGCTTTCTACCGCACCACAAGCACCGAGTGTGTGTCCGACATAACTTTTGGTTGTGCTTACAGGAACCGAGCGCTTGAAAACTGAATGCACGGCAATGCTTTCCGATATGTCGCCGGACAAAGTTGCAGTTCCGTGAGCATTCACATATCCAATTTCATCAGGTGAAATTCCAGCATCAAGAAGTGCCATATTAAGCGCAATGGCCTGTGTCTCAGGATTTGGATTCGTTATGTGCGTTCCATCCATGTTTGTTCCGAACCCTGCAACTTCCGCATAGATTTTCGCCCCTCGATTTACGGCATGCTCAAGGTCTTCAAGTATCAGCGTACCTGCACCTTCTCCCAAAACAAGTCCGTCCCTTTTTTTGTCAAAAGGTCTCGGCGTCAATTCAGGCACATCGTTTTTTACGCTTGCGGCTCCCATTATGTCAAATATGGCACTGTCACACGCACTAAGTTCGTCAGCACCGCCTGCAATCATCACTTTCATCCGGCCGTCGGCAATTGCCTCATAAGCATATCCTATGGCCTGGCTTCCAGACGTGCATGCCGTATCCGTTACAATTACACGCCCTTTTACGGAATAATAGATGCTCAAGTTTGCGGCACAAGTTTGGGGCATGCATTTTATGTATGTCTGGGAATCAACTTTAGATGCATCTCCGTTTGAAATTAGCGAACACATGTCCACAAGTGCATCCATGGAACCCATGCAGCTGCCGTATGCAATTCCGGTTTCTCCAGAAGATATTACATCAGAAACATTTCCTTCAAGGTCACAAAATCCCGCATCCTTCAAGGCATCATCTGTTGCAAGAAGTGACAAAAGTGCAACACGTCCCATGCCACGTACCTTTTTTCTCGGAAATTTTGGAAGAGGATCTTCATATGGACATGCAAGCCTTGTATTTATTTTTACATATTCGTTCCAGCTTTCCATATATTTTACGCAATTCGTCATGGACTTCAGCCTTTTGGAACATTCTTCCCATGTACGGCCAAGTGCTGTTATCATTCCGCCTCCGGTAACAACAACGCGACGCTTTCCATTTGCCCTTACAAAAGTCATATGAGTCCCCCGTTGACAGAAATTACCTGCCTTGTAATGTATGATGCATTTTCGGACAAAAGAAATGATGCAAGACTCGCTACTTCCTCGGGTTTTCCAGCCCTCTTCATGGGTATGCCTTTTATTATTTCTTCCAAGGGAGCATCTTTTGACATCTCGGTTTCAATGATTCCTGGCGCTATGCAGTTTACCGTTATGTTCCGGCTTGCAAGCTCAACCGCGAGCGACTTGGATGCACCTATCAAGCCTGCCTTTGAAGCCGCGTAATTTGTCTGTCCCCTGTTTCCGATTATTCCGCTCACAGAAGACATCGTTATGATTCTACCGCATTTTTTCCTGCACATTGGAAGGATAAACGGATTAAGGACATTGAAAAAACCGTCAAGATTCGTATGCACGACACAATCCCAGTCATCTCCGCTAAGACCTGCAAAAGTATTGTCATTTGCAATACCGGCATTGCATACGACTCCCCACGGCGCGCCAAGACGTTCTAGAAGTTCCTCAAATTTTTCCCTGCATTCATCACGATTTGCAATGTCACACTGCAAAAGCTCACCGTCAGCATTTTCTTTTTTCACCAAGTCCAATGTCTTCCCTGCATTTTCTTTTCCATGATTATAATGACAGACAACGTAATATCCATCTCTCGCACATTGAACAGCAATCGTACGCCCGATTCCTCCAGACGCTCCGGTAACAACAACAACTTTCACTTTTCATTCTCCGGCTTTATGAAATTTTCCAAACACAATGTTTTTCAAAGTTTTTTTATGTCTTCAGTTTCCATTACTGTAATTTTTACGGAAACAACTTTTTGAAGCCTTTCCACATCATTAAAAAGAGCACAGTCATATCCATAGACATGACTTTCATCATCACGAAATTCTTCCACAACTCTTGTATAGATTGTAGTTCCGCTTTTGAAAAAATCAACTTCTGAAACAAAATCCGATACGCTTAAGATGCAACCGTCAAGAGGCTTTTTTCCAAGAATCCTGTTTGTGATTCCCGTAAGGCATGAAATTCCCTGAGCCATGATTTCGAACGTACAATACGAAGGAATTCCATCATGTTCAGCATTATGGAAAATGCATTCACGCGTTATGTCAAATTCCGCATCGATGCAATGTTTGTCGCAGTCATAAGACGTCACTCGAGAAAGCAAAAACATCTTTCCCTTATGGGGAACAAGATTCATAAGCTCATCTTTTTCAATAATTTCATTCATAGTCAATTCAAGGCCTCAACCAAGGATAGGATAAAATCAGCTCTTCTTCCAGTCCTAAACAATTTCTGCACCATCAGGATTTTTCAAACACCTTCCGATTATCACGCATGCATTCGAGCCTCCAAAGGCAAATGAGTTCGACATGCAAACGTCAACTCTCTTTTGCGCTTTATGATTCTCTTTTCCGACGAATAAAAGATTCTGAACCTCATCATCATGCATTCCATCCCATTTCTGAACAGGAAGATTTGCATTTTCATCCACAAGGACACCGTAACAGACAGCAAGTTCCATTGCACTTGAAGCGCCAAGAGTATGACCTGTAATCGGTTTTGTAGTGCTTGCAGGGACTTCATGATTTCCAAAAACTTTTTTGACGGCATCACTTTCCATGGAATCGTTTAATTTTGTACCTGTACCATGAAGATTCACGTAACCGATGTCAGAAGGCAAAACGGATGCAGATTCCAAGGCTTTTTTCATGGCCCTGCATGCCCCGTCACCAGAAGGATCCGGACTTGTCATGTGATATGCGTCAGAAGTTTCCGCATAACCTAAAATTTCCACGCCTTCATTTTCAAAAAGATTTTCACGGCTTATGACAAAAAAAGATGCACCTTCACCAAGCGTTATTCCGCACCTGTTCTTGCTGAAAGGATTCGTGATTTCCCGAGACACGGCTTCAAGCGAATTAAAGCCAAGAAGTACGGTATCGGACGCAACATCCACGCCTCCAACTACAACGGCATCTGCAAGGTTGCTTTTTATAAGCTGGCATCCTTTTATGGCGGCAAGGGCGCTTGACGAACATGCCGTTGAAAATGAAATGCAAGGTCCTTCAAGCAAAAATTTTTTCTTTACGAAAGTTCCGGCATAAGATGCACCCTGCATTTCAATATCATACCATTCAGGAAATTTGCCTGAAGAAAAAAACTCACGGTGTCCACGCAATGAAAGTTCGCTTCCATTATCACAAGAACCCACGCAAACCGCAATGCGACGGCTGCCAAACTTTTTTTTTGCCTTTTCCACATGTGATTCTATCTGACAGAGGGCTGTTTCCCCTATTCTTGCAAAACGGGTGTCAAATTTCTCGGAAGACTTTTGAAGCCATTCATCTTTTATTCTTGCAACGTAAAATTCTTCCCCTGAAAGAGATGCAACTTTTTCAATTCCATCCTGATTGCCTGAAATGCATGATTTCCAAAAATCAGGGAAATTCTTACCTGCTGCGCAAACAACTCCTGGTGGAGACATGAAAATTTTCATTCATCAACCTCTTTTAGCGTGTACAGGTAATTTCTGACATAATTTTTTATTTTTATGAATTTTTCCTCAATCATGATTTTCTCAACAAGTTTTTCACCATCATAAATGCAGCGAAACTGGGCAGGTTTCTGATTTTCACCGCCACTTCTGTTCATTGCCCAAAATGCAAGACCTGAAGAAACATATGTTTCATTAAGCGCAACCATATCGTAAAATGCATTCTGGAAATCAAGCATTATGTATTCGGGTTTTATTTTTTTTGGAAGCACGGAAGAAGACACTTCACACCTTGCGCCATCATAGGAAAGCTCTGCAACGGTAGAGCCAAATTCATTCATCATCGTCATGTAGATTCCAGATTTTGAAGCCTTTGCAAAAACCTCGCAGGAAATTTTATGGCCGTCAAATTCTGCCTCAAAAACATATCGTTTTTCAATATCCTGCATCAAGCACCCGGGAGAAAGGATTTGGACACTCTTTTCATCAGTCACATACACTTCATTAAGAGAAGGCATCTTTGTAGATGTGCAGGATGAGAGCAAAAAAAACGCAATAAGGAAAAATGAATTCTTCACAATTAAACTCCAATAAAATCAATTTCTTTCTGCAAGGACGACAGAAAAAACGTAAGATGCGCAAAGTCCTATGAAAACAGAAAGCCCTATCATGCGAACCGGAACAAAAGAACTAAATGCAATCGATCCAAACGAAATTGCCGTAGTCAAAAATGAAAGGAATACAGCAAAATGTCCACTGCCATTTTCCGACATATGGATGATATAGTCAAGACCAAGACCCAAAACAAGCACAAGTCCAGTTACCGAAAAAAATTCAAGGCTGATGCCAGAGAGTGCAAAAACAAAAGCCACGGAAAGAATTACAAAGAATGGAACTGAAACGATTTTAAGTGATTTTTTCCTGCTGAATTGAAATCTCAAAATGATGTAGACAATCACGTATGATACAAGAAACATCTTGAGGATGATTTTTGTAAGGACATCAAGGCTTTTTTCCAAATCTTTTGCCTTGTTCACAAAAATGACGCCGGGACAGGACGAAAGGAAATCGTCATTTTTTTCTGAAAACTTGAAACCTGACGGCATGACGACAGAATAAAATTTCCCATCATGTTCGCCAATATAGTTTTCGGACAAAAGTTTTTTCAAAGAGGAAGGGATGTCTTCAAGCATGACAAAATCATCTTTCGACTTACGAAATCCGTCTTCAACAGAAGCTGAGAGTTTTTCATCAAATCCAAGAAGACAGAGCTGATTTCCTGCAAGTTTCAAAAGCCTTTCGCACGATTTTTTTGACTCTGCCTGGGTTTTCAAAGAAGGGACAAAACGAGAAATTGAAAATGCGTTTCCAAGTTTCCTGCAAAGATTTTCCTCATTTGACAAAAGTTCGTCTTGTGAATTTCCTGAAACGACAAACCATCCTGACGGAATGAATTCCAGAACTTCAGAAGTTTTCTTTTCATCTTCAAAAAGGCGACCCGTCATTTTGTAAAGATTTGAAAGATTGTTCCTGATTTTTACGTCATCATGTTTCAGGACGACAACAGGAATAAAAACGCAGACAATTGCGGCTAGAAAAATATTCTTGAAATGCCCAAATTTCATTTCATTGAATTTTTGCATGAGCCTTGAAAAAAAGATGGAAAAATCAAAAGAATGTATTTTCAAAGACATGCAGTCACTTGCAATTTTCGGGAAAAGGCAAACTACCGTAAGATACGAGCTTAAAATTCCCGTCATGGAAAAAAGCGATATCTGATGCAAAACGGCAAACGGAGTAAAAAAAAGCATCAAAAAACATATTTCCGTAGAAACAAGGGAAAGCGTGAGGCTTTTAAAAAGGCTTTTCGACATCTTCCCTGATGTGAAAAAATGTATGCTGTAGTCAATGCATGAACCGATAAGAGTTGTCCCGAAAACAAAAGAAAGCACATGAACTTTTTTAAAGAATGCAAAACACAAAAGGAGCGAAATGGAAATAGAAATGCATATTGCCATGAAAGAAAGCAGGATGGGCTTCACGCTTCTGAAAACAAAAAAAAGTATTGCAAGAACGGCAAGCATTGAAAAAAAAGACAGAATCGTTATTTCAAAGGAGGCTTGTGATGAACTTTTTTGACTGTGAAACGGTGTCCCTGAAAACACAAAAGAGCATCCTTCTTTTTCAAGAGGAAGGCACACGTCATAAATTTCCGTAATTCCATTTTGCTTTTTTACGATGGAACTGCCACTTTCACTCAAAAGACATCTGACCATTACATACCACATTCCGTCTTTTTGGGCAGCAAGAACGCCATCTTTCAATGAAAGCGACGTACCGCTTGAAGAAAGCATGCCAATGTAGTCTGAAAGAATCAATTCCTGCAGTAAAAACGGATCTTCTGAAAGGTTTTCAAGTGATGAAAATGTAAACGGACTGTAGGCTTTTTCAAGAGCAATGGAAGACATCTTTTCCATGCCTTCTGGAGTTTCCGTCATCTTGCGGTATTTTTCCGGGAGAAGGAAATATCTTTTTTCAAACAGAAATTTTTTCAAGTCGGCAAAAGATTCGGAATCGGCATAAAAGTCAACGGAAGAAAAATTCGGGCTTGACTTCAATGCATCATAAACTTTTGATGCGGCAGATTTTGCATCTTCAAAATTTTTCCCGGCTGAAAGAATCAATGCATTGCGAGACGATTTTTTCGTAAGACTTTCATCAACAAAGGCCAAAACTTCATTTTCACTTGACTTCGGCATCATGGAAAAAAGATTTGAATCAATGCCAACAGATTTTCCATGCATCATGAGAACAGCTGCAAAAAAAACTGCAATTCCCAAATGAAACAAAACATATGCGTAAAGCTTATTTTTCAAAAAATTCTTTTTCATCTTCAGAAAGTTCCAGTGGATGATTTTGATTCATGAAGCGGTATGATATTTTCTCTCCGGACGATTCATTCATTTCCATGGAAAGAATTTCTGCATCATGCGAAAACATGAGGCCCTCAATTTTTATTGAACAAATCATGGAAGACATAGTCTTGTCTTTCGGATTCAAGACAACATTCCAACCATCACCTTTAGAATTGAATTCCACATCAAAGTTTTTTTCGATTGCGTCAAGATTGCTTGAATATATTGATGATACGGCAGAAAAGATTTCCCTTGCGGTAATGTTTTTTTCAGAAAATTCAATCACGTTTTTTGATCCGTCAGAAGAAAACTGCACCATGTAATCGCCTGTAATTGTAATGGCGGAAGAAAAAGGTTTTTCCGTATGCCATACTATTCCTTTCGGGCAGAAAATGAATTTGCCGGAAGATTTAAGTTCCCGGTTCATTTTTTTTAGGCTTTTCACCTGTTCAAATTTTCCCGTCGTATTTTTGTACGATGCAAGAATTTTAAAAACATCTTTTTTCGCAACATCAGAAAAAGAAATTCCTGCCGCAATAAAAAATAAAAAAATGCAAACACTGATTTTTTTCATTTAATCAAATTCTCAACCTTTTCTATCAATGTCCTTGGACATACAAACATTGTTTTTCCAGTAGCCATTTCCACAACCATTTGCGATGTTTCAGCTTTTGTCGTAATGTTTCCGTCTTCATCGTAAATTTCATAACGGATTTTAAGGCAATTCTCATACTCCGTGACATAAGATCTTATCGTGGCCTTTTGGCTGAATTTCAATGACCGAATGTACTTTACCTTAAGCTCGACAATCGGAAACATAAAGCCCTCATTTCTCATGTCAATATAATTGTATCCGATTTTGTCAAGAAGAGCACACCGACCTATTTCGAGAAATTTTACATAGTTGCCGTGATAGACAATATCCATGGAATCAACATCAAAAAATTCCACCTTGAATTGAGTATCTACAGATAAAATTTTTTGCATACTAAAACTTTACAATCGCCTTGTCTTTCAGAAGATTTTCATTTTTAGAAAAGAAAACATACTGCTTATGCTTTGCACTCAATTCTTCCATGAAAAAACTGCTTTGGGCTTCATCTGGAACTGCAAATCCGATTACATTTTCACAATCTTTTATTCTTCGTGCACAATGCTTCATGCTTAATGTAAATTTTTCCCTGTCTGAATCCGATTCAATCTTACTGTCGCATTCAGGAACTATGAAAGCATACATGTTTTTTTCTTCAAGCGATTTTAAGGAATCTCTGAGTGATGCAAGAAATTCTTCCATATAACTGTCCCCATCAAGACCTACTTCAGACCACTTTACTTTTACTGCAAAAGGAACGCTCTTGCCTCCAACCAATTCCATCTTAATGAATTCCGATGCAGAAATGTTTTCCGCACCGAGAGCATCAAATTCCTTTTTTGAATCAATAAAATAAAGTTTTGAATTTTCAGAGTAAAACTTTGCATCTATTTTCATTTTTTTTCCTTGCTGTGCTTTAGTTTCTTTTCCTCATAAAGATATGAGTCTGCAATTTCAAGCAGATTGAACACATCGTAATCTTCAGGTTTAGCTCCATATTCAACAACACCAAGGCTTATTGAAAGGGTAAACTGTTCTCCGGAAGTCCTGTTGTATTCACGGCACTTATCTTCAACTTTTTTCCTTACGTCGTCAATTTTCACATTGCAGCCATCAGGCGCTATGATTGCAAATTCGTCGCCACCAAGCCTGCCTATGATGTCTGCCGAACCAAAGACATTTTTCAGGATTTCAGCTTCTGCAATAATTGCCCTGTCTCCTGCAGCATGACCGTAAGTATCGTTTATTTTTTTAAGTCCGTCAATATCACCGAAAAGCAAAAGTCCATTCTGCCCCCTTGAAGATGCTGCCTCAAGAGTTTTTGTTCCAAGAGAAAGGAAACCGCGCCTGTTCAAAAGACCTGTAAGTTCATCGGTAAGCGATATGGTGCATATTTCCTTGTATTCGTATTCAAGTGTCTTTTTTTCTTTTTGCGATATTGAGAAAACTGACGAATTTGCAATGTTCATGTTTATGAGCTTGCAGAGCATGCTGTATACGAGAGGATCAAAATTTCCAGGTTTAAATACTATGTATCCGTAAAGCCAAGAATTCCTGTATATGGAAACAATGCAGTCACCATGCATCTTAAAGTCAACTTCTTTCGGAAGTATGCATTTTTTTGGGTCAAAGTACAGTGGTTTTTCCGAATATTTCATGATGTAGTTTGACTCTTTGTCAAAAGCAGAAAAAACAATCATTTCTTTCGGAAGCGCAAAAAACTCAAAGGGTTCGGTATGCCTTGGTTCCTTGAAAAGACATACAGCCGCATTCTTCAATCCAAAGTTGAAAAGATCGGCATTTATCCTTTTTTTCAATTCTTCAAGAGTAAGCTCATGTTCCATCGTTGAAAAATGAATGACCATTTTCTGAAACTGGTTTCTGTTTGCATACCACTGCTTGAATCCCTGAAGCGTGGAACTGTATTTTTTAAGAGAACTGTCAGTATCATCCGAGCATCCGCAAGATCCCCTGAAAACAGGATGGGAATCAACAGTAAAATGCATGTCGTGGTTTCGTCCTTCTATGATGTCTTCAAGAACGCGAAGTGCCTTTATGGACTGAATGTCAAGATTCTGGTTTATGGATGTAAGGGTTGGACTTGTGCAGGAAGAGCGTGCTTCGTCATCAAATCCTGTTACAATAAAATCTTCCGGGACTCGAAAACCGTGTGCATCGGCAAATTCAAGGCATGCAAAAGCCATCTCGTCATTCAAAGCCACTATCGCATCAAAATCAAAGCGCTCATTTCTTTTATAATAGTAGCTTAATTCTGTATATGCAGTCTCGTAATTGAACGCCCCGTAAAATTCTTCCACATTGAGTCTTGATATGCCATGCGATTCAAGAGTGTCATAAAACACGTTTTCACGTTCCTCTGCCTCTTCTGAATATCCTCCAAAAGTAACCAGGGCAAAACGCTTGCAGTCATGTTTTTCTATAAGATGGGACACAAGTTCAGCCATGCTTTTCTTGCATGTATGCATGACGCTTGGAAATTCGTCAAAATGGCAGCCTATGGTAACAACAGGAAGAGGTGCAAACGATTTCAGGTAAGAGCGGATATATTCATATGAAACGTTCATGAACTGGGATGTGGCAATGAAAACGATTCCGTCAACAGTAGATGAATTTACAAGAGATGCAACGGCAAGCTGCTGGTATTGATTTGCAGACTCTGGGGCATTTATGGTACCGATTACAAAAGTCAGCACATCGTAATCGGTATCTTTAAGATAATTGCATGCTCCGTTATAAAGCCCTTGTGCATATTCTGTATCAAAGTAATCAAGCAGAATAGCTATCTTCTTCCTTGACATAAACCCCTTTCCCCACTCAAAGACGCTGCACCATAAAGAGAAGCTCCAAAATCTGGATACTTCTGATAAATTTTTTCATCAATAATATAGCATTATACACACTTTTGATGAAATCTGCAAACATTTTTTCATAAGCATGCTATTTGCCAGCATTGCCAATCGTAAAACTTTGCAAATAAAAACCAGAACCGTAATCAGAAGAATCAAGAGTTCTGTTTCTTCCAGAATATTCATTAAATTTCTTAATGTAAATATAATACTCCTTTTTTTCATTACCGGAAGGAGGATTTACCTTGCCTGTAACATGAATGTAGGCCTTTCCATTCGAATCTTTTTCAAGTGTCGTGCTGCATTTAAGAACAGCTGATTTGTCAAGTCGTGAGGTATAATCGTTTGTACATACATATTCAAGATTTCCAAGCTCCAAATAATTCGGCGAGCTTAAGGCACTCGTGCCGAAATTAAAGTCAACATAAAACGAACCGTCAGGATTTATGCCTTTCTCGAGAACATTATAAGACGGGAAAGTTGAATTTCCTGCATGGAAATAATAGATGTTTGACCTTCTGTCACTTCCAAGCCTGTCTTTTACAGTAACATGCACACTGCTATTGCTGTCTGAACAGTTCTTTATTTTTCCCCTCACAATATATTTTTTATCTCCGTATACCACATCTTTTGATTTTGAAAGATTTGCGTTTTCAATGTTGTCAAAAGAGATGTCATTTGTCGTAAATCCGATTTTGTTGTCAGAAACCGTAAATTCCATTACGATTTCAGCACCCGGATAGAGATAAGTTTTGTTTCCGTTTGTAGAAGACCTCAAGATGCCCATTTCAAGTTGCTTATCAGAAGAAAGATTTACATATCCCCTGTCATATGCATATGATGTGCTGATTCTGTCAATTTTTACAGTTGCGGCATCTGCTTTTCTATACACAAAGGTAAGATGAGGGCCTTCATTTCCTGCCTTGTCATACGTGTAGTAATCATATGTACATCCATCTGTCATGTAATACCAATCATACTTATTGTCAACAGAATGATCTGAAACATTTTTGTTTGCAGAATCGTCTTTAAGATCAACATTTTCCGTCAGATTTTTGAAAACCTGCGCATATGCTTTATCATCAATATCCGAAGTTTTGTATACTTTTTCAAAGGCGACAGTATTACCTGTAGAATAATAGCAGATATTTCCGTCATAGTTCTGACCCTGTACAAAATTGGTGTTTCCATGACAATAAATTTTAGGCATGTTTTTAGGAGGCGTCTTATCGATGGTAAAGTTTTGGCTGAAAACATAATCACCACTGGAATGATAATTTCCAACGGCATCTTCTATACGGATTTTTACGGATTTCTTTTCACCGTCATTTCCGGATATTTTTCCGGAAAGGACAAAATATTTGGTGTCACTTAAAGACAATGAATAGCTTTCAAAATCAAATGTTTCGATATTGATTTCAGCAAGTGCATTTGCAGAGCCGTCATATGTAAAATATTTTATGTCTGAAAGGCCTTCTGTCTTGAAACAGTGCGAATCGTAGCCTGCTTTTCCATTATCGGGAGGAAGATCAAGTACAAAACGCACGGTTCCTCGAGTTTCAAAAAGCATTCTGGTGAGTGAAAGAGGGAAATATGAATCACCACACGATTTTACGAAACTGCTGCTTAATACAACCGCATTGTAACTATCCAACGGTATGGTTGTATATTTTGCTTCCCCTGCATTTGAAAGATTGTCCTCCGGCAGCCAGATAGTTACTTTGCATGCAGTAGAGCCGATTTCTGTGGAAACTGTACCCTTTGCGTAGAATTTATGTTTTCCGACAGTATCTTTTGCAAGAGGAATTGTACCGTTTGTGCTCTCTGTCCAGTTTTTACCGTCTTTTGAGTACAAAATACCTGTATATTCACTGTTGAATTTTATTGGAGTTCCATTAAATCCAGCTCCATTTTCTTCTACGGTAAATTCGATTCCCACATCTCCGTTTGAAGCTTTCGTGCATCCATAAGTCGTGTCATAAATCTTTTCTATCGTGAGTTTTGGTCCTGTCACATCCTGAACATATGAATTCACATATTTTTCGCTTTCATTTCCCACATTGTCAACGGCTGATATTTCATTTTTTCCATTGCCCATCGTAAATGACTGGCTTGTACCGGTTTTTGAAGAGTCTTTGAGCGTGCCGTCAAGATACCAGTTCCAGTTTTTGATTCCGCTTGATTTTGCAAAAGCAGATTTATCACCGGATTCCATTTGATGAGTGAGACCCGAGATGTTTGAAACGATTTCCTTCGTGTAGTTTACTCCGTTTCTCACATAGAAAGAATTTGAAAGGCCGCTTGCATTCTTGACAACAGGTTTTTCAGGAGGTGTAATGTCTGCTATGAAAGACATTTCGCATTTTTCAAGGGAATGACCCACGTCATCCGTAACCTTTGACCACACATAGATTCGCTTGTCCTTGCCGTCTTTCACGAGTGAAGCATAGCTTACGGTATTTTCCTTATGCTCTGCAATCATGAAATCAACAGGATGAGTGTTTTCTGAAAGTGAGAACCCGTAATAAACTTTTATCTTATCGAGCGCAGTTCCAACCTGAAGATTTGAGCTTTCTGAAATTCCAATGTCTGAAAGGACCGAAGCGTCAAACTTCATGGTCATGTCTTTTTTGTTTCCATAGAATACATCGCCTGCAGAATCCCTAAACAAATGAGAGGCTCCGGTTTTCAAATCAAGAGACGGGATGATGGAATCCTGTATAAGATAGTATTTTGATTTTTCAGAAATGTTTCCAAAAGAATCCTTTGCGTATACCGTAAGCTCATGAAGTCCGTCATATTCCACGGGAAGATTCAAGCCAAACACGAATCCTGCATCTCCAGTTTCCGAGTTCAGGTAAAAATCCTGGAATTCAGAATCAAATTCCACGCTCTTTTCATAATCCGCGCGTCCAAATCCTTCTCTTGAAGTCCAGTCGCTTCCGTTTGCAAAGAATGTGACATCTTCATCCAAAACATATTCATTGCCAGATTTTATGACTTTCGTACCTTTAGCCGCAAACACAAGCCTGTCTTCCACAACACAGTTTGTATTTGAGTCATCACCAATGTACATTGCGACTTTAAGCTGGCTGTCACCGGAGTCAGATTCCTTTCGCTTTACGGTAAGATTCTTGAAAAGCCTTTTTTCTCCTATCCTGTTTGCCCTTATTTCCTCATGCTGATTATAGTCAAGCTTGAGGGAAAGTGCAGTTTCCATGCTGTTTTCATCTGTTTTTTTCCAGATGTTGTAAACGGTGCCGGTTGGCCTTTTGCTGTCCGCAACCACTCCTGTGACAAAAGTAAAGCTCACGTCCTTTCCGAGGGGAATGTCATCTTCATCACGCAATTCTCCAGATATCGTAACCGTAACATACGTTTTTGCAGGAAGCCATTTCGAACTATTGCTTCCGCCTGTTGAGTTTATGGCAAGATACGTCCCGTTTTCCGCAAGAAATGATTTTCCGTCACGGAATTTTGGAAGCGCAAAATATTTTTCGCCACCTCGGGCCGTATCATTTCCGCTAAGCATCGGGTCTGCAATAAGTTTTATCGAAATGTTTTTTATTGATTTAAGTCCGTCAGTTCCATCCGAAAGTTTTTCAGTCTCAAAAGAAAAATCATCCTTCATCTTTTTGGAAAAAACAAGCTTTATGGAGGCAATTCTGTCTACATCCGTGCTGCTGTTTGAAGGCATGGTCATGACAATTTCCGGGCGAACCACATTCATGGCTGTAATCGTCATTCCGTTTGGATCAATTCCTTGGCCACATGAAAAATATGCGGAAGCCTCACCCAAAAGCTCTGACACATAGATGTTTTTTAGCGTAAAAAGAGTTTTTGAAGAAGCCGCTCCGTTTTCCATAAGCTTCAAGTCGAATGTTTTTCCGTTATTTGCCAAAAGAGTCTTGTAATCCACTTTTCCAATCTCATTTCCATCCTTGTCATGAACGAGCCATCCTGAAAATGCATACAGGCTGTCCATATTCGTGCTTACAAGCAAATCCTGATTTTGGGCAACCATCATGTTTCCGACAGGTGAAATCGATCCGTTTTTTGGAGAAACAAATTTCACATATGGATTGGCAGTTACAAGGGGCACAATCTTCAAATTCTGAACAACTTTTTTAACGACAACTGAAGTTTCAAGCTCCAGAGGTTTTTCAAAGGAAACAAAAGAGTCATCAAGAAGAATTTCAGTTCCATCAGATTTGCCATAAGCCTTCCATCCCTGAAAATATCCGGAACCATCATACATGCTGAACTTTAAATCAAACGAATATCCAACCTTTACGGTGCCATTTTGAGGGGACTTGAGGATTTTTCCATCCTGAAAGGAATTCAGCGTCACGTTTACTGAAACAGACGGAGATTTTGCATACAAAAGCTCCTCTTCCAGCATGGTCTTGTATTCATCATTGCTTGAAAGAAAATTTTCACAAGAAACAAAACAAATTACCAAAAGAAAAAGAAAAAATCTGGTTAAATTTCGGCTCATTACTCTATCCTAATGCATCGATTAATAAAAAACAGTAAAAAACAATTAACTTTGAAGTGCACTCCATTTATACCTTTTTTTTTATAAAAATTCAATAAGAACAGCAATTTTATGACAATAGTTTTTTTAATGCAAACAGTTATATTAAAGGCATGCAAATTTTATAGTTGCAAATATTCCGCCACTATGATAAATTCGTTAGATATGAAGGTTTGTTTAAAAAGTCTGCTATTATTATTGATTTTTCCGGCATGTGCAAATACGGCCAAAATTGATGCCATGCATGAGGTTGCAGGAAAAAATCTTGAAGAAACGGAAGAGCTTACGCAGGAATTCAACTTGGATGAAGATAACGATTTCGATGACAAGCTTTCGGACCTTGGTGAAAATGAAAACGACGCAAGCGAAAGTGAACATGAATACATAATTGACAGATTTGAGTTCGTGGAAAAATACGGCGACAACGAAAAAGTTCAGTATTTTTTGGAAAGATACCTTCGTGAAAAACAGCTCAAGCTCCTCACAGACATCATGGAAAATTCTCTTGACTACAGGCTGTACGTAAGAAAAGCCATACAGGAAAGAAAACTTCCTCCAGAACTTGAATATCTTCCGGTCATAGAATCCGGGTACAGCATAAAGGCAAAATCGCGCTCAGGTGCAATGGGCATGTGGCAGTTCATGTCAAACAGCGTCGGAAAATACCTTGAGCTTTCAGAATATGTGGACGAGCGATTGGATCCATGGAAATCCACGGATGCAGGACTTTCAAAGCTTGAGTTCAACTATTCAATCTACAGTGACTGGCTTCTTGCGCTTGCGGCCTACAACTGCGGAAACGGAAAACTTTCAAAGGCAATAAAAAAATACGGCACAAGCGATTTTTGGGAACTTGCGGAAAAAGGCGCGATTCCAAGGCAGACTGCGGATTACATTCCAAAACTGATTGCAGTAGCAAAACTTTGCTCAAATCCCGAACAATTCTCTGCCGACATACCGACCCACAGGGAAGAATTTGAAACGCTTGAAGAAATAAGGGACGCAAGATTTTTTTACATTGAAACGCAAAAACCATATCTTCTCTCAGACATATCGCGTGAACTTGACTTGCAGGAATCATTCTTGAAAAAACTGAATCCTGCCCTCACGAAAGGATTTACACCTCCTGCAAGAAAATACGAACTAAGGCTTCCCCTTGATTTTGAGGGAAGAATAGAAAACCTTCTCGACGGAATTGATCCGCTGGAATTTCCTTTCAAATACAAAGTATCCAAAGGAGATTCTCTTTGGTCGATATCAAGGAAATACGGAGTCACAGTCCAAGCCCTTTGTGACACGAACGGCATAAAGGAAAACGGAGTCTTAAAGATAAACCAGGTGATTTACATCCCGGGCGTAAAGGGATGAAATTCTTCGGCATAGAAAACAATGACTTTTCAAAAATAAAGACACTCGTATTCGACATAGACGGCACTCTGTACACAAGCGATGAATATGTAAAGGAACAGGTGGACTGCCAGATAAGGCATTATGCCGACATTCACGGAATTGGTCACGATGATGCAAGAAAAATGATTCTTGATTTCAGAAAGGATTTTGCAAAAAAAAATGAAGGCAAAAGCATAAGTCTCGGGAACGCATTCATCCACTTTGGAATAAGCATAGACACAAGCATTGAGTGGAGAAACAGCCTTCTTCACCCTGAAAATTACCTTAAACCAAACAGAGACCTCATAAAAACATTGGAAACTCTTGGAAAAAGATTTAATCTCATATGCGTCACGAACAATCCTGTGGACGCTGCAAGAAAAACTTTGAAAGCAATCGGAATTGACGGAATGATTTCCGACATAATCGGACTTGACACATGCAAAAAATCAAAACCTGACAGGGCAATACTTGAAGAGGCATGCTGCGTGACAAATTCCAGATACCCGGAATGCCTTTCCATAGGTGACAGATTCGACATAGACATAGCTCTCCCGCTTGAGCTTGGAATGAAAGGAATGCTTGTAGACGGAGACAAAGACATTGTGGAATTTTCAAAAATGGTGATTTAGGGAAGAAGCACTGATTAACTGAGGTGAAATTAAACATCGCTTCCCTTACAAATCGTACAAAGCCCTGCTTTTCAAGATTTGCGGATATCAGTGTTTCCTTAGGAAAAGACTTTCCGAAAAAAAATTCAAATGGAAAGACGTTGGGCTATGGCTGTCTTGAGGGCACCAAGTGATTCTTTTATGTTGCAGTTTTCGTCTCCGCTAAGGGACTTGTCGCAATCAGAACTAAATGCCGTGATTTTTCCGAGAATATCCTGTTCAAGCTTTGCAGAAAACAAATCCTTTGACTCAGATACCTTTTTAAAATCTTCTCTTAATTTCTCTATTTCCTTTTTTTCTTCCTCAAACTGGCTTCCAAGATTTGCACTTTTGACGAGAATTGTTTCAAGATTCATATCTATCTGATCAACAAGAGACCTTACTTTTACATCTTTCCTTGAAAAACCTGTAAAAATACGCCTGAAAAAATTTGACAACTGCATAAATTCTATTTCGGCATATTTCATAAAGGCGTTAGCTTTTTTTCGGGGCTGCATTTTTTCCACTTGAAATACTGTCTTTTTTTTCGTAAAATGGCAAATACTATGGAATTTACACAAGAAAATATTGATGCACTTCAGATAAATGAAGTTGATATTATGAAAAGAATTGCTGAGGAACTCAACATAAAGGTTCCACAGGTCAGCGCAGTCATAAGCTTAGTACAGGAAGGATGCACGATTCCTTTCATTGCAAGATACCGAAAGGAAAAACACGGTTCCCTTGATGAACTTCAGGTTCGTGAAAGCGACCATCTTTTTACTTCATATAAAAATGTAGAAGAAAGA
Source organism: Treponema sp. (assembly GCA_045627025.1). GTDB lineage: Bacteria > Spirochaetota > Spirochaetia > Treponematales > Treponemataceae > Treponema_D. Next base: position 26,550 of record JAZQMW010000078.1, read on the forward strand.
CGTCTTGAAATAGTAAAAGGTGTTTTTGGACAGGGAAAACTTACAGACAGCCTGTATAATGCCATCATGGGTGCAAAAACACTCAGCGAGCTTGAAGACCTTTGGGCACCATTCAAGAAAAAGAAGAAGACACGCGGCATGATTGCACAGGAAAAAGGACTTGAGCCTCTTGCAGACGCACTTCTTGAGCTTGACGATGCAGCACTTGAAGCAAAGGCAAAGGAATTCATAAAGACAGACAATGAAGATGCAGCCTTGAACGTGGAATCTGCAGAAGATGCAATTCAGGGTGCAAAAGACATAATCGCAGAAAGAGTTTCACAGGATCCTAAAAACCGTGAATCAGTGCATGACCTTTACATGGCAGAAGGCACAATCGTAACAAAAGGCATCGTTCCTGATGGACAGGATGCTGAAGAAGCTGAAAAAACATCAACATACAAAATGTACTGGGATTACTCGGAGCCTTTGAACCAGGTTAAGCCACATAGAATTCTTGCAATCAACCGTGCAGAAAAAGAAGGTGCCCTTGAAGTAACTCTCGACGTTTCTGTTGATGATGCAGTAAAGCTTATCCAGAAAAAATTCAAGTTGAACAACAAATCACTTCCAGATGCCATTGAAGACGGTGTCGTACGCTCATTGAGCCCGGCAGTTCTCCGTGAAATACGCTCTACGGAAACTGATGACGCAGATACTCATGCAATCGGACTTTTCAGCGAAAACCTCAAGAACCTACTCATGACTCAGCCAATAAAAGGAAGCCGAGTTCTCGGAATAGACCCTGGAATCAGGACTGGTACAAAATGTGCAGCCCTTGACGAAACAGGCAAATTCCTCGGATATTTTCTCATCAAGCAGGTTGCAGATCCTGAAGGCAGCTACAGAGCAATTTGCGATGCAATCGACAAGTACAACATTCAGGTTGTTGCTGTTGGAAACGGAACCGGAAGCCAGGAAGTACAGGCCATCGTAAGCAAGGTTGTTGGAGAAAACTACAAGGATGTCATGTTTACGGTCGTAGATGAATCAGGAGCATCAGTTTACAGTGCAAGCGACATTGCGCGTGAAGAATATCCCGAGCTTGACTTAACGGTTCGTGGAGCCATAAGCATGGGTCACAGATTGCAGGATCCTCTTGCAGAGTTCGTAAAAATCGATCCAAAATCAATTGGTGTCGGCCTTTATCAGCATGACGTAAACCAGAAAAAGCTTTCGGACACACTTGATGAAGTTGTAAGTTCTGTCGTAAACCAGGTTGGCGTAAACTTGAATACTGCAAGTGCAAGCCTTTTGAAATATGTTTCTGGAATCACAAAATCAACGGCAAAGAAAATTGTCGCATACCGAGAAGAAAACGGAATAATTAAAAGCCGTGCAGATTTGAAGAAAGTTCCTGGAATCGGTCCTAAGGCATTTGAGCAGTGTGCAGGATTTTTAAAGATTGCGGAAAGTGAAAACCCACTCGACAACACTTGGGTTCACCCGGAAAACTATGAAGTTGCAAAAGAAATTCTTCCACTTGTTCAGAAGGGCGAAAAACTTACGGCAGACTTCAAGAAATCACTCTGCGAAAAATACAATGTCGGAGATACTACAATCAACGATATTGCAGAAGAACTTGCAAAGCCAAACAGAGACCCACGTGACGACTATCCTGCACCAATCATGCAGAAAGGCGTTTTGAGCTTTGATGACCTCAAGGTAAAGATGAAGGTCACGGGAAAGATAAAGAACGTTGTTGATTTCGGAGCATTCGTAGACATCGGTCTTCATGAGACGGCGCTCATCCACATTTCAGAGCTAAGCGACGAATATGTTTCAGATCCAATGGAAGTTATAAAAGTCGGTGACGTAAAGGAATTCACAATCATAGACCTCGACAAGGACAGAATGAGAATTTCTTTGTCACTAAAGTCTGACGCGGCAGACAGAATCGGAAGCACGACATCTTCTGCAGGAACAGGCAGCGGAAAGAAAAAGGTTGTCATCGTAAAGAAAGGTGACGGCAAAAAATCCGGAACTCCAAGACCTAACGGCGGAAGAAAAGAAAGGCAGAATTTCGGAAGTGATGACGGAATGTACTACAATCCGTTTGCAGCATTGCTTAAGAAATAAGTTTTCTGAAATTAAATGCAGGAATTCGGTTTTCTGCATTTATCTTCCTTAATAAAAAAGCCGGGATTTCATTTATCAAAAAATGATTCCTGGCTTTTATGCTTTTCAAGGATTTTCAAAACACTATTTGCTGTTGCCGTATTCCACAAATTCAAACTGAAGGCTTTTTTCAGACGGAACAAGCGGCTTTAAAAGCATCGAAAGTTCTTTTCTTGCATTTTCCGTTGCAGATTCAATGCATTCTTTCACGCGGATGTCTTTTTCCCTTTCAGCCTTTATTTTTTCAAAAGCACCATTTGCTTCCCTAAAAACTTCACCATACGACTGCTGCATGTTGTTGAGGAAACTTGTTTTCAGCATGGATATATCGGCATTTTTATGATTAAGCTCATGGGAAACTATCTTGGCCTTTGGAAGCGTAATCTTTATGTTTCCATTTTGATCTTCATCGGCAAGAATCACTATATCATGAAGATTTATGCCAAATTTTATCCTGCCGGAAACCTTAAGCTCCACAATGTCATCGGTACCGGGTATTTCAAAACCATACCACTTGGCCTTGCTGCTTGAAACCCTCTCCATGGCATCATAGTCATACTGAAGCGTTACAAGCTCCCCGATTTCACTTATCCTTTCCGTAAGGCACGTAATCGTATTTCTTTGACCAGTTTTGCTTTCATAAAAAAATTTTCCTGCAAAAAAGCCAGCAGCCAAAACAAAAAGAAACGTCTCAATGAATGCAAGCACGTGAAGCGGATGCACCCTCATCTTTTCCACAACAATAAGTTTTTCGTCATCTTTCATATGATGCACCCCACAATCACAACGACAATTACTATTGATACAATTAAAGCAATTTTAGTTTTCATAATTCAAGTCTACATTGTGTAATGTTTTTTTTCAATATGAAATTCAAATTATGGCATGATAAAAAAATCATAACATGACAGACATGTGTCATATTATGTCATTATAATGATTATCATGAAAAACATTTATCTTTTTTTAGTCGACAAGGCAGCAGATTTTGAACATGGATATCTTGCAGAACTTCTTTCATTGCAAAACATGAGAGGAAAAAAAGATTTTAATCTCGTAACGGTGGCTCTTACAAAACAGGCAGTCAAAACATCAGGAGGACTTACAATCATCCCAGACATCTCGGTTGATGAAATAGATGCAAGTGAGTGCGGATGTTTGGTTTTAATTGGAGGCGACACATGGCAGTCTGGAGACAACGGCAAGATTCTTGAAATTGCAAAAAATTTTCTTGAGAAAGGAATTTTGGTTGCGGCCATATGCGGAGCCACACTTGCGCTTTCAGACGAAGGCATGTTAAACGAAAGGGAACACACTAGCAACGGTCTCGGATTTTTAAAGCAGTTTTCCAAAAATTACAGCGGTGAAAAGTTTTACAAAAACGAACTTTGCGTAAAAGACGGAAACCTCATCACGTCAAGCTGTGCAGGTGCCATGAAATTTGCAAGGATTATTGCAGAAGCTTTAGGAATTTTCAAAAAAGAAACTCTTGACGCATGGGAAGATTTCTTCAAGACCGGAAACGAATCATCATTTTTCACCATGTATCAGACCCTACAAAACTAATTCAGAAATTTGATTTCTGAAAAAACTTTAGCCGCTAGACTTTATGGCTGCTAAAGTTTTGTATTGCAAGTCCATGACAGGATTTTAAAAAGAGCAGTTTGCAAAAGAGTACAGCATCTTTTACAACTTTTGAAATACGCGACATAAGTTGACAACGTCAAGATTTCTTCGCAATTTCTAATAATTTTTTCTGAAAACTTGTAATTTATGCTCTTCACGAAACGTTTTTAGCATCATGATTTTGTTTGTGTTAAAGTTTTTTTTATTCTGCCGCAAAATCATTTCCGGTTTTTAAGACATATTAGACCCTGTTCAAAATTTTGTTGCACATGTATCCCATTGTCTGATAATAATTTTTACCTTGTTTTTTTTCTTTTATCATAAAGATCGATTGCTTCCGGAATGTGATGAACGCTTACAAATGCCGCCATCCAGAGTGCACGCCTTAAATATGCAGAACCACGCTTAGACATATGATTTTCTGTGCCTAAAAATTCTCCGGACTGTCTTACAGACGGATCAATGCCTGCAAATGCATTTAATTTTTTTACAGATGAAAATCTTTTTATATCGCCGATTTCAGAGACAATTGTTGCAGCTGTTACGATGCCGACTCCTGGAATCTGTGTCAATTTTACATTCAATTTCAGATATTCAGCTTCAATATTTTTTTTCAAGTTCAGAAATTTGTTTTTCCAAAAGTTCCAGATGCTTTATATTTTGTTTTACTATCATTGAATAAAAATCTTCAGGAACTAAAGATGCAAATGAATTTTCCGCAAGCTCAATAAGTGCACGGGTTTTCTTTTCTCCAAATTTCTCTCCGCTTGATTTTCTGACCATGCTTAAAAGATCATCATAATCCATTTCCAATATGCTTTTGGGTGTGGGACAATTTTTCAAAATCTGAATTGATGTTTTTCCAAACATATCAGAAAAAAAATGCTGGTAACCCGGGAAAATATTATCCATTATGCAGACTGTTTTTCTTTTTAAATCAGCTGCTGAATCTACAAGAAAAAATCTCTGCCTGCAAAGTTCACGAAGAGCATGAATCTGTTTGTTTTGAATTTTTGATTTGGAATATTCTCCAAAGCGAATAAGTTGCGCAATTATTTTAGAATCTACAGAATCAGTTTTGGTTTTTCGAAGATATAAATTTCTGAATACATCTGATAGAAGCGGATTAACCACAAGAATGGTAAATTTCTTTTCCTCAAGATGGGTATAAAGATTCAACCAGTAATGTCCTGTTGCTTCCATCCCGATTTCAAAATTTTTAAAATCTGAATCAACGGCAGCTAATTTTCCCAGAAACAAATTTAATCATTCAAAGGTGTTTGTAAACTTAAATGGCTTTTGTACAGTTTTTCCAGTGTCATTAATTATCATTGCCTGATGAGATTTTTTCCAATATCAATTCCTACATAATACATAACATTCACCTGAAAAAACATGCAGACAAGGTTTGACGTTTAAAACAATTAAACCTTGATCTGTATGTAAAAAAAACTATGCCTCTTTCCCCAAAAATGGAATCAGATTACTATTCTTAAATACGGGAATATAAATATCCCAAGGAGGCCATCAGAAAATCTGAGGACAAAGTTTTTGCATTAAAAAGATTTGCACCATCAAATACAATTTTATTCTCGGATTGTAAAGTGATTTTTTTAGTAAAGTTTTTATTTCGAAGTATGGCTGCAAAAAATAAGGAGGCTAAGAGATGAAAAAGACTCTTATCGCAGCTACAATGGCTGCAACAATGGCAACAGCAGCATTCGCTGACGTAGGATTCAGAGCATGGATACGTGGTATTGCAGTACCAGCTGCAAGCAACGGAGATAAAACATATGCTGGAAAGGTAAACTCATGGGGATGGGGATGCCGTACAGCACGTTTGGACGTTCACATGAACGCTGAAGATGGAAAAGCAGGTCTTGAAGGAAAAGTATTCATGGACGCTGAAGGTTCAATCGCTACTGGTGATGATGCATTCTTCTGGGTAAAGCCAGTTGACAAGGTAAAACTTTCTTTGGGTCGTTTTGATACCCCAACACCACTTCGCGGAGACTTCTGCTACGGTTCATGGAACTGGATTCGTCCACAGAACTGGCTTGCTACTGATGAAGGATTCTTGATGTCTGGAAGCGGAATCAACGGAATGCGCGCAGAAATCACTCCAAACGAGAACTTGCTCGTATTCGCAGCAATCCCATATGGCAACAACACTAAGGAACTTGCTGATACA
>JAZQMW010000079.1:0-19505 GCA_045627025.1 Treponema sp.
AAAAGAAGAATCTGACAATCGGCAACAAGCATACACTTTGCTCACAAAACGAAAAATGCCTGCTTTATGCTCTCCAACAACTATAATGCGTTTGCCCTGCCCTTTTTCATGCAAAAATGATTTCGAGCCCCCACAATCACATGATTTCCAAACATCCATCGATTAGTCTTTCTTTGGAAAGCCTGCAAATAAAAGTGAAACTTCACCTGCATTTTCCCAATCTGCGTTTTTCCTTATTTTTTCAGAAGGGCAAGAATCTGTTCTGTCGTCTTTTTCCAGTCAAATCTTGAAGCCCAGTCAAGTCCGTTTTTTACAAGCTCGGCACGCAAATCTCTGTCCGATATTATTTTTTCCAGGGAATCGGCGATGTCCTGAACGTTGTCACTGTCGAAAAACAAGGCATTTTGCCCCGCAATCTCTGGCAGGGAACCTGATTTTGAGCATGCCACAGGAATGCCCGATGCCATTGCCTCAAGCACAGGCATTCCGACACCTTCATTTACAGCCGGGAAAACGGCACAATCTGAATTCCTGTAAAGTCCGGGATAGCTTTCATGTGGAAAATAATCAGTTATGATGATTTCTGAAGCATATTTCGACTGATATGCCTCATTCATTATTTTTTTTACATAAAAACCTTCTGCCCCCGCAAGCACAAGTCTATGAGGAAGATGTGTCTTGTCCTTGAAAAGCGTAAAGGCCCTTATGAGCTCAACATGATGTTTCTCACTGTTCTGAAGGCGGCTTGCATAAATTATGTATGGTTTTTTTATGGCGAAAGGTTTTATGTCCTCATATGACTGGAGTATGAGCTGCTCGACAGCAAAAAATTCCCCATGGTCAATTCCATTGTGTATCACATGAATGTTTTTGTTTCTTATCTTGCACTTGTTCAAGTCCTTTTTGACAAACATGCTCGGCACAACAATTGCATCTGCATTCTTAAGGCCCGTCTTTATCTGAAACTGACGGACAGGAGATACGTTAACGCAGAAAAGGGTCTTCGAAAGCAGACAGTTGACAATCGCTATTGACCTGCACGCACATTTAGAAGGAATGAGCTTCGATGCCGCACAAAAAATCACAGCATCATAACCATTCTTTCTGAAAAAGGCATTGGCCCAATGCACATGCCATTTTTTCATTGCAGGAAGAGTATCTGGAACATCCACTCCCACATAATTGAAATTTTTTTTGGAAGAATAAGTATACCTGTCTTCCTCGAATCCGAAAATTTCAAATTCAATGTCCCCGTCATCGGGAAGATAGTTTATCAAATTCAGGAGATACGCTCCAAGACCCGATTTTCCATGTTCCAAGCCAAAAGTATCAATGCCAACCTTCATAACAGTATTCTATCACAAAAAAACGCTTTTTTCCACAAATCTCAAGTTCAGGTTTTCCGCACAAGTGAAAAATACAGGGGTCCCGCATTCAAGCTTCTGTCAGGCATGATTCTGAAACCATGTTCCGTGCATTCCACGGTGTCAAACAGTTTTCCAAGGGACGGAATGTTTTCGGAAAGCGACATTGACAATTCAAGGGTGCTGAGGTTTTTTTCGAATATGCTCCTTACATCACAAAGAGAAACCTTTTCGCACTCTGGAAATTTGTCCAGAAAACGCTTCATGTTGCCGTCATTTTCCTTCTCGGCAAGGGCACAAGTCGCATATAAAAGATACCCTCCCCTGCTCAAAAGCCTGAACGCGCAGGAAAGAAGAGCCCACTGCTCCATGCAGATTGTCTTTATCCTGCTTGGCGTCCACTCGGAAAGATATTTAATGTCTTTAAGAACATGCCTCTCGCTTGAACACGGGGCATCCAGGAGTATGCTGTCATATCTTTCGCTTTCCCTGCGGCACCATGTAGCGGCATCCGAACAGGAAACCTTTATTCTTTTCTGCATGGATTCAGGAATGCACTCCGAAACGACATTTGAAAGCCTTGATTTTCTCGCAGCAGACTTTTCATTCGAAAACATGACGGCATTTTCAGAAAGATTTCCTGAAAGCACAAGCGTTTTTCCGCCTGGGGCCGCACACATGTCAAGCACGGACCCGGCATTGCGAACAGGAAGGCACAACGCCACAAGAATGCTTGCACCGTCAAGATAATATGGCTTTAGTCCGTCATGGCAGATTGAAGACTGCATTGTATCATCCAAAAGACTTTTTTCGAGACAAGGCCATCTTTCTCCGAACAGCATGGAATAATATGATTCAAAAGCATCCTTTCCCATTATCTTTTCCTTTTTCATCAAAGCACTCCATGAAGATATTTGTATTCTACAACCCTAAGCTCCGCTTCACGAAGTTTTTCCGCAAACAAACGATTTTCCTTCGCCTCAAGAAGCAGCTTTTCTGCAATCGAAAGGAATTTCTTCTCACTGAGCATCATTACGTCAACCCCAGACTCTATTGCCTTCACGCATGCAATTTCAGGAGGATATCCGTTTTTTGCAAGGGCAGCCATGAAAATGTCGTCACTTATGACAAGTCCCCCATATCCGATTTTTTCCCTCAAGACATCATGTATCCAGAAAGAACTCAGGCATGCAGGATTTTCATCAAACGAAGGTATGCATGCATGGCTCATTATTACAGCAGAAGGTTTTCTGCCGATTACAAGCGCAAAAGGCAATATGAAATCATTAAGGACATCCTTTCTGGAAAGCCCTATTTCAGGAAGCCCCGTATGAGGATCCACGTTCGTGTTTCCTGGAAAATGCTTGACGGCGGTTCCGATTCCGTTTTTTTCGTAACCGTCAATGCATGCAACGCTGTATGCGCACGCCTTTGGGATTTTTCCATATGACCTGGAGTCCAGAAAATCAGCATTCATTTCAAGCAATGGCTCGGCCACAGGCGCAAGATTAAGATGGATTCCAAGTTCAGCCATTTCCCTTGCCTGGCTTGCATATATTTTTTCAGCCTCACTCACTGTATGAAAATCTGCAATTTTCCTGTTTGACGGCAGGTTTTCGGTAATGTGGCGAAGGCGATTCACAAGCCCCCCTTCCTGATCAATGGAAACATAAGGTTTTGAAAGTCCCTTTTCCTCACAATAATTCCTTATGGATGATATGTATGATTTAACCTGTTCCCTGTCATCACCTATGTTGAATGAAAAAAGTATTACCCCACCGGGAACGACAGGATGCCCGTTCATGAACTCGCATGCACTGTAAGACACGTTTCCTTCAATGTTGACAAGGAAAATCTGGCTCACCCGTTCAAGTTCCGTGAGCGAATCAAGATAGGCTTCAGACCTGGCCTTGCCGGCAAAAGCCTCTGAAAACATGAAAAATGAAAGAATACAAAGGAAAAACTTTTTCATTCGGTCATTTTACAAAAAAAAGCTGTTTTTTTCAATGAAAACATCTCTTGCATGTGCAAAAAAGATACCGATGCTTCACTGAAAAAAAATCCCCAAAAACGAATCTTCGGGGATTTTGAAAGCATCAACATGACGCCTAGTATCTGGAGGCAGCTGATTTCAAGCCGCAATCTAATACTTGAATGCGCTACCTCCGATAAACTCTCGTATTATGGACTGTACAGGAACCTGTGTTGCAGGAATTGTTGAAAAACAGTTCAGGAAATTAAGAAGCCTGTTTGCCTCTGCATATTCTTTCTGCATTGGAGTAACACACCTCAAGAGAGGGTCTGCATACACCTTGAGGACTGAAATCTCGTAATCAAGAGCCGTGTTGAGCATTGCATCCGCATTATTCTGGAAAGGGAAAATATGGAGCCGCTCGCCCTTCTGCACGCTGTTCCACATTCCGATTGTGTCGGCCGCACTCTTTCCTCGGAACTGTGCGTCGCGAACTATTCGCCTAATGAGACGGTTGTCGCTTGTGGAAATCCTGTTGTGGTCATCAAGATTAAGCTGAGTGAGCGCACTCAAGTAAATCTTGAATTTGAGTTCCTGAGGAACAAGGGGAGTAAGCTTGTCGTTAAGGCCATGTATTCCTTCCATGACAAGAATGTCATTTTCCTCAAGATGCATCGTGTCTCCCTTGAAGTAACTTACGCCAGCCTTGAAATCATAGGAAGGAAGCTTTATTTCTTTTCCTGCGAAAAGGTCAACGAGGTTTTCATTGAGCATTTTCACATTGAGAGCCTCAAGACACTCATAGTCATAGTTTCCATTTTCATCGCGAGGAGTTTCCGTTCTGCAAACATAGTAATTGTCAAGGCTTATTACCTTTGGCTTGTATCCGAGAGCCTCAAGCTGAAGGGAAAGCTTTTTGCTTGTGGTCGTCTTTCCGGAAGACGAAGGTCCTGCAATCAAAACGACACGGGCTGTCTTTTTTTCGTGAATCTTGTCTGCAATGTCAGAAATGTTCTTTACCTGAAGGGTTTCCGTAATATTGATGAAATCGTTCACCTTCCTGTCATGAATAAGCTGGTTCAGGCTTGCCGCAGACGTAACGTTAAGCCGCTTGCCCCATGCCTTGTACCTGCTGTAGATTTCGAAGAGCTTTGGCTGATCCTTGAATTCCGTGAGCTTTTCAGGATTTGCGTGATTCGGGAACCTGAGGAGGAATCCGTCCTGATAAGGCATGAGGTCAAACACGCCGAGCATTCCGGTAGTTGCCACAAGAGGACCAAAATAAAGGTCTGAGAAATTCTCAAGCGAATTTATCTGGATTTTTGAAGGGCACCTGTAGTTGAGCTGCTTTCTTGTCTCAGTAAGGTTCAGAGTCTCGAAAAGCTTGCATGCGTCTTCATAGGAAATGCACTCCGTGTCAATTATCTTGTCATCCCTTATGATTCGCTCCATCTCCTTTTTGAGGGATGCGATCTGTTCCGCGGAAACAGGATTTTTCGTCTCTATCGTGTAATAATATCCGTATCCAAGACTATGTCCAACAAGAAGCCTCACGTTTGGGAAAATGTTATGGGCCGCAACAGCAAGCACAAAACAAAGAGACCTTCTGTAAATGGACGCACCTTCTTTTGAATCTGCATAAATAGGCTCAAGAACCGCACTGATGTTTATGTAGCTGTCAAGCGAGCAAATTTCATTATTTACCTTGACAGCAAGGATTTTACCCCTGTCGCTGTCAAATTTGTTGAGTATCGTGATAGGTCTGATTTCGCTGTCGAGATTCATTGTTGAACCATCAGGAAATGTAAGTGTAAAACTTCTCATGTAAAAGCCTCCTCTTCAGGCAAAAAATAATTTCCGCGAACAGCGGAAAACCAGCCCCCTTAAAGACATATCTTGCAAAATCTGCTTTAAGAAGGAGTTTTGCCCCGAAAGACAAATCTTGTTTGTTTCATCCATGAAAGCAAATTCAATGGATTGACATTAATTCATTATAATCCATGTTTTCCATATTTTCAAACCAAATGAAATATGATACTACTGAATATCATGAATTCAAGAAACATTATTCAATTTTCAATTGATTTTTTCAAAAGGGAAACAATACTCTGCATTGCCCTCATGCTTGCGGCAGCATCCTCCTTTTTCATCACTCCGGACAGCAAGTACATTTCGTACATAGACTTCAGGACACTATGCATGCTTTTCTGCCTGATGGCGGTCATGTCAGGCTTGAAAAGGCTGTCATTTTTCAGTTTCCTTGCAGAAAGCATGCTTTCAAAAGTCAGGAATCTCGGCCTCATGGTCTTCAACCTGTGGTTCCTGTGCTTCATCACAAGCATGCTGATTACAAACGACGTGGCACTCATAACGTTTGTGCCGTTTGCCATCACGGTACTTTCAATGCTTCCGAAAGAAATCCGCGAACACCTTGCACTCCCCGTAATATCAATGCAAACCGTGGCCGCGAATCTCGGCAGCATGTTTACGCCCATCGGAAATCCGCAGAACCTGTACCTTTATGCAAAATCAGGAATCAGTTTTGCATCTTTCCTAAAAATAATGGCGCCATACACGATCCTTTCATTCATCCTCCTGTCATCATGGACTTTTTTCCTGTGCAAAAAGGCAAAAAAAACACTCACGGTCACATTTCGGGACAAATCAGTCCTCGGAGACAAAAGAAAAACAGCGTCATATTTTGTGCTTTTCGCCATATGCATCATGGCAGTCGGAAAAATCATCAAATTCGAGGTTGCACTTGCGGCAGTCCTCTCGTACACAGTACTGTTTGACAGAAAAACATTAAGGAACGTCGACTATTCGCTTCTCATGACATTTGTCGGTTTTTTCATATTCATAGGAAACATGGGAAGAGTACAGGGGTTCAGGAATTTTCTCGAAAACATAATAAACGGACACGAAACGATTACCGCAGTCATTTCAAGCCAGGTGATAAGCAACGTTCCAGCAGCTCTTCTCCTGTCAGGATTTACAGATGACAGCAAGGCCCTCATCATAGGAACGAACCTCGGTGGACTTGGAACGCTCATAGCCTCAATGGCAAGCCTCATATCATTCAAATATGTCGCAAAGGAAGACAAGGCGCTTCGGCTTCCGTACATAAAATGCTTCACGGCATCAAACATAATTTTCCTTGCCCTTGAACTTGCGCTTTTTCATGCATCTGCGCACATCATAACGGGATAAAAAAATATTTGTAAAAAAAAACAAACCATTGTATACTGGAATAATTATGGCTGATACAACAATTATAAATACAAGTCCGCTTGGACAACATCTCGATAAAATAGCAGAATCCCAGCAGGTTTCGTATCTTGTATTCAACAAAAAGAAAATCAAGATTTCCGCAAAAATTACCATGGGTCGGGAAAACGACAACGACATCGTAATTGACAGCAAGCTTGCAAGCAGACACCATTGCGTAATACAGAAAATCCGCGAGGCATATTTCGTAAAGGATGAAAACAGCACAAACGGAACTTTCTTGAACGGAAGAAGGATTCCTCCAGACAAGTACGTAAAGCTCAATGCCGGTGACAAGCTCACAATCGGTTCCTCAAACCTCATAATGGGATAAAGACTTGACAGACATTGAACTTTCAGGGTTCAGAAAAAAATTGAAATGCATGGAAGAATCCAAGGACCTTCCGAAAGAATGCGATTTCAGGAAATTCATAGATGATTCCGTATGCATTCTTGAAGAGGAAGATTCTTCCTATAGAAAAAAAGATGATGCCGGATTTTCAGGCGGACTCCTCGATTTTTCAAATGAGGATACTCCTGTTGTCATAGTTCCGGACTTGCACGGGCGCTTTGAATTTTTGCTGAAACTTCTAGATTTTACACTACCTTCTCAGGAAAAAAGCATCCTTGAGCTGTTGGGTGCGGGAAAACTTTTCATAGTGTGTGCAGGAGATGCCGTACATTCAGAAAGACGTGGATATGAACGGTGGCTAAGCGCATACGGATTTTGGCAAAACGGGAAAAGCGCAAACGATTTCATGAAAAACGAAATGCTTGAAAACATAAAGACATGGTGCATCATCATGCTTTTAAAAAAGGCGTTTCCAAGGAATTTCCATTTTCTCAAGGGAAATCATGAAAACATAACAAATGAAACAACCGAGGCAAATTACAGCTTCCGGAAATTTGTGCAGGAAGGACAGATGTGCAGGGATTTCATCGAAGAATACTATGGGGATGCCCTCCTGCATACCCTCGACCTCTGGGAAAAAAACCTGCCCGTATGCGCAATTTTCAACGGATTCGGAATAAGCCATGCAGAGCCTGCAGAGAACATATCGCTGAAAAACATAGTAAATTACAGGAAAAACGGAGACACCGTAAAAGGCCTCACGTGGACAAACAACGATGAGATTCATTCAAGGACATGCAGGAAAATACTAAAATCCGCGGGAATGCACAGGCTTTCAAAAGGAACAATATGGTTTGGAGGGCACAGGCCGGTCCTATATGAAAATTTCAGCCTCAGGCAGGAAGGAGACTACATCCAGTTTCACAATCCTGAAAAAATGAACATAGCATATGTTGACTCTATCAGGAATTTCGACTGCGAAAAAAACATCATATCCATAGAAGGGGGAAAGAAATAACATGACGGCAAATCCAACAGCTTTCATAGGCAAATACAAAGTCATTTCGGAAATTGCAAAAGGCGGAATGGGAACTGTATATCTTGCAGAGCACCCTTCTCTCAAAAGACAGGTAATAATAAAAAAACTCATGCTCAAGCTTGGCACTAAGCCGATTCGAGAAAGGTTCAAGAGGGAAGCCCAGATTCTCCTGGATCTTTCAAGTCCAAACGTCCTGAGGATGTTCGACTATTTTTCGGAAGGAAGAGCCGACTACATAGTGCTTGAATTCATAGACGGCATGTCACTTGACAAGCTTTTGGAAAAACAGGTGTCCCTGCCTCCGGCAATTGCGCTCGTCATACTTGAAAATTCGCTAAGAGGACTCCTTGCCGCCCACAAAAAAGGAATAGTGCACAGGGACATAAAGCCCGGAAACATACTGATATCAAAGAAGGCCGAAATAAAACTTGCAGACTTCGGAATCGCAAGCGAAGAAAAAGAAAAAGACATCGAGATGGACAAAACGTCAAATGCAAAACTTACGGTGCATGCGGCAGACTCCATAACGCAGATAGGTTCCACGCTCGGAACTCCGGCATACATGTCGCCAGAACAGCTTACGGATTCAAGTTCGGTAGACGGCAGGGCCGACATATATTCAATGGGAGTCATGCTTTACGAAATGGTCACGGGATGCAAGCCTTACGCCGGAGACATGTCAAGGAAGACGATTCTTAAAATAAAAAAAGGGGACTACACTCCACCTGAAATGATAAACAAGGGACTTCCAAGGGTCGTAAAGGTCCTCATAAAGAGGATGATGAAGCCAAATCCTGCCAAAAGATACCAAAGCGTGCAGCCAATCATAAAAAGAATAAACAGGTACCTCAGGAATTATGACATCCATTACATAAAGGTATGTCTCGCAAGGTCAATATCAACCGCAAAATATGTAGAATATCCCGAATTCGTTCCCAAAAACAGACGGAAAATAAAAGCCCTCATATACATCACAAGCATAATCGCGGCAATAAACATCGCGGCATTCGCATGGAAAAGCGGTTTCGTGCACAGGTTCATCCTTTTCCACTGGTTTACCCCGGTATCACTCAAGATGGAAATGCCGTCAACAGCAAGCGCGGATGCAGACCTTCCGGCAAGGGCATTCTTCTTTGTGAACAAGAGCGACATTCCGGAAGTAAAAAACTCAAGAAGGATTTTCCAGATTTCAAAAACCTCAAGAAAGGGAAAAAACATAGAATGCTATACGAAACCCGTATACCTCAGACCAGGAGAATACAGGATAAAGATTGCAGAAGGACCTTACATATGGTGGAAGACCATTCTTGTCGAAAACAAGAAAAAGGTTCTTGAACTTGACTTTCTCAAAAACGTAAAGAGGGAACTGCAGGTGCACTACACGGCAATAGACCAGAACACGCAAAAAGACATAACGTCATCCTGCAGATTCAAGATACAGATTGGAAGCAAATGGGTTGACGTGAGGAAAGCTGACATGTCAAAGCTAAAGTCAGGAACAATCCACAAATTCCTCATAGCATGTGACGGATATTATGATGAATATTTCAGCCTGATGATAGACTGGTATCAGGATGAGCTTTTCATAAACGGAAGCATGAAAAAAAAGCAGGACTAGAAAAAAATGTCAGTATACTTCCTAACAAAACCTGAACAGAAAAACATAAGCATCGCACTTGCGGTAAAAATGGAAAGAACATGCGGTGAAGTCATAATTTTCACGGATCCGCTGGACTTTTACACGGCATGCAAGCTCATGAAACCCGGAGCTGTGGAATACATCGTGATTGATGCAAAGTACCTTCAGCTCGACATGTTCAATCCGTATGAAGAAATGAAAAAATCAGCCAATCCGGTGCCTATAGTCGTATACAACGACCCGTATCCCGCACCGGACGAAAGGGCCGCATACTGGGTCGCAAAAAACATAACATATTTCAGTCCCGACATAATAAGCAAATATGACATTGAAGACCTGCATCCGGCATTCCACCTCATAGAATCATATGTAAACAGCCCGGAAATAAATCCGTACATAACATGCATAAACACGCCGAAGCCGTATTTTTCAGACAAGCAGCGGGAAACAATGCTAGACGTAAAGGAATTCCAAAGGAAAAACAAGCTTTCCCCGTCAAGGATGAAGGTTTTCGAATGCCTGCACAACAACATCGGATGCCCCATAAGCGAAGATGACATATGCTACCGCATGTGGAAGGAAGTAAACGCAAAAAGAAAGCAGACGCTTTACAGCTACATCTATGACCTCAGGAAAGCATGCAAAAACGAAAAATCACTAAGGATATTCATCGAGCACGACTCAAAAGGATATTACACAGAAAGGATTTTTCCTCTCGAAGACATCTCGGAAAGTGCAAGGAATATGCCTGACTGACAGGAAAAACCGCATGCGGCGCATCAATTTTCACGACTGCGGAAGCCTACAAAAATGCTTTTCCACGAAAACATGCATCGCTATTTGACAATATTCAACTTTTTTTCTATTATGTAACTTATGCATAAAACGAAGAACTGGCCCTATGTTCTGACGGGGCTTTTAATATTTTCATCAATTGCTATCGGTGCCGTACTCGGAACATGCATCGCAATAACGGTAAACACGATAAACACGGAAAATTTTACGAGTTTTGAGACAGCATTGCCTACAAGGATACTTGACGTAAACGGTGAACTCATAACGGAATTTGCAAGTGACGAAAAAAGAGAAATCATAACGCTCAAAGAACTTCCACAGCACATGATAGAC
Organism: Treponema sp.; assembly: GCA_045627025.1. Taxonomy (GTDB): domain Bacteria; phylum Spirochaetota; class Spirochaetia; order Treponematales; family Treponemataceae; genus Treponema_D. Next base: position 10,762 of record JAZQMW010000079.1, read on the forward strand.
GCACTTCTCACCCGAGAAGACAGGGTTTTCTACAAGCACCACGGATTCAGCGCAAAGGCATTGTCCAGGGCAATTGTAGGTGTCCTCACGCACAAATCGCTTGGAGGAGGATCAACACTCACCCAGCAGATTGCGGGAACGCTTTTCTGCAACAGGTCCGACTATTCGATGACGAGAAAGCTCAAGGAACTCTGGTGGGCAATCCAGATGGAGAGGCGGTATTCAAAGGACGAAATTCTTGAACTGTACATGAACAAGATTTACTTCGGTGGCGGAACATACGGTGTAAACGCCGCAAGCAAATACTATTTCGGGCATGGAGCAAAGGAAATCACACCAGCAGAAGCCGCAATACTTGTAATCCAGCTGTCAAACCCTGCATTTTACAATCCTTTCGAACATCCAAACAGGGCAAAGACAAGGCAATATGACGTATTGAACGCAATGGTCAAGCAAAAATTCATAAGCCGGGAAGATGCTGACGAAAGCTTCAACGATTACTGGGCCGCATTTGATTACACAAGAACAAGTTCGTCCGCTTATGCCATGAGAAATGACGAGGCACCTTGGTTCAGCGAATACGTAAGGCGAACGCTCAGCGACATGATTTACGGAGGCGATGACATTTACACGGGCGGATTCACGGTAAACACGTCATTAAACCTCTCTCACCAGAAAGCTGCCGACGAAATAATGAAAGACTACATAGCATCGGCAAACAGACAATACCAGAAAACGATGTCGGGTCACGAAAGATCTGCGTTTTCAAGATACATACCTCTTTCTGAACTTTTAAGCCTTGTCTTCAACCTTCCGGATTTGAAAATAGGAAAAAAGAGAAACAAAACGCTTGTCTACAAAACATACAGGGAAGAAATCAACCCGATAATAGACCTTCTGTCAATGATAAACGACATGGAAACCCTAAAGACGGAAATTGTCACAAAGGGAAATTCGCTCATAAAGCAGAATGCGGAACGCACGACCATCGAAGGAACGATGATAGCCATCGAAAACGAAACCGGATACATAGACGCACTTGTGGGCGGCTCAAAATACACGCAGGGAAACCAGTTCATCCGTGCAATACAGGCCAAGATACAGCCAGGATCCACATTCAAGCCGCTTTATTACTCTGAAGCAATTGACAGCGAGACTTTCACAATGACGAATGTCATAAGCGACACTCCAGTCGTATTTCACAACGCAGACGGCACACCGTACATTCCTCAGGATTTCAAGGGAGAATGGGAAGGAGACGTAGAACTTTGGTATGCACTCGCACACTCCATGAACGTACCGTCAATCAAGGTTCTTGACGCAATCGGATTTGACGCGGCCATAAGAAGGACATCATCGCTTCTCGGCATTTCGGAAGATGAGCTTGAGTCAAGGCATTTCGAGCCTCTCTATCCTCTGGGACTCGGTGTGTGCTCTGTACGTCCGATAGAAGTCGCAAAAGCCTACTCCACCCTTGCAAACGGGGGAAAGGAAGTTACTCCCATAGCAGTCCTCAATGTGGAAGACAGAAGCGGAAACGTAATACTCAATCCAGAAAAAGATCTCCGTGCAAAACAAAATTCCAGGGGCGGCACAAAGCAGCTTCTCAGGGAAGAATCGGCATTCATCATGCAGGAAATATTAAAGAAGACTGTTGAAAGCGGAACTTTAAGATATGGTGCGGACTGGGATTCAACATATTACACCATCGGCAAGAGAAAAGGAAAAGGCAACAAGTTCAAGTTCAAGAATGAAAACGGACACAATTTCTTCATGCCGATTGCAGGAAAAACCGGAACGACACAAAACTGGGCAGATGCATGGGCAGCAGGATTTTCCCCTTACTACACATCTGTATTCTGGTTCGGATTCGACAGGCCAGGTCAGTCACTTGGACTCACAATTACGGGATCAACCCTTGCAGGTGTTGCATGGGGAGATTTCATGCATGTGGCAAATGAAGGAAAACCATACAAGCCATTTTTTGACAGGATTCCATCGAACGTAGTTGCAGCAGAAGTCTGCACAAAATCAGGCGGTCTTGTGACAAAAGAATGCGGCGAATGCAAGATGACCGCATATTACATTGCAGGAACACAGCCTACAGAGCCATGTACAAAACACACGGACAATTCTTCCATGACAATAGGCATGACAAGGCTTCAGAAAGCAAAATTCCAAACAGGCCTTGGGTTTGAAGAAACCGTTGACACGGCACCAATAAAAATAGACCTTTCTTTCCTGCAAAGCGACGTACTTTCATCAGAAAGGGATGACGGTGAAGTTTTTGACGACAATGCACCTGAAACAGAAAATTCAGGAGACTATTCAAACTGGCTTCTTGAATAGTTTCAACCGCATGGTTCCAAGGGGTATTTATGATTGTAAGGATTGATGACATAAAAGTAAAAAAAAGAGTCAGAAAAGATTTAGGCGACCTCACAAGTCTGAAAGAAAGCTTAAAAACTTATGGACTTTTGAACCCGATAACAATCAACTCAAGCTACGAACTTGTCGCTGGAGAACGAAGGCTTGAAGCTGCAAAAAATTTGGGCTGGGAAAGGATAAACGCAAATATCCTTGACAGCAACATTGATGAGGTAAAGCAGCTGGAAATAGAACTTGAAGAGAACAATCAGAGAAAGGAATTTACTGATGAGGAACTTCTTGCAGGATACAGGAGGCTCGAAAAAATCAAAAATCCTTCAATTTTCATGAAGATTCTCCACTTTTTTGCAACAATAATTGAAAGCATCGGGAAATTTCTTGCTGAAATTTTCAAGAAAAATGATGCAAAACCATCCAATTGAAACAATGTGCGAAATCTGCTATATTGATTTGGGACGCCGGTTGTGAATTAGCAGATGCTGTCTATCCACACAAAAAAAAATCGTCTAAAACATTTTTTGGAGAATAGATTATGTACGCATTCAGTAAAAGTGCATTGTTCACGGACTTCTATGAATTGACAATGGCCCAGGGGTACTGGAAAAACAACATGAACCACGAAGTCGTATTCGACATGTTCTTCAGGAAGCAGCCTTTCAACGGAGGCTTTTCCATTTTTGCAGGAATAGAAACACTTCTTGATTCTGTCGTTGATTTTGCTTTTTCAGAAGATGACATTGAATATCTGAGAAGCCAGAAAATTTTTGAGGAAGGATTTCTCGAGTACCTCAGGGATTTTCACTTCACGGGCGATCTTTATTCATTTGACGAAGGCTCTGTCATATTTCCACAGGAACCGATCGTAAGGATTCACGCAAACCTAATTGAGGCACAGATACTCGAAGGTCTTGTACTGAACATCATAAATTTCCAAAGCCTCATAGCAACAAAAACAGCCAGGGTATATCTTGCAAGCAAAAAGGGAAGCGTCATGGAATTTGGACTCAGGCGCGCACAGGGACCAGACGGCGCAATGAGTGCAACACGAGCGGCATATATCGGCGGAGCTGCAGGAACCAGCAACACGCTTGCGGGAAAACTTTACGGAATTCCCGTAATGGGAACGATGGCACATGCATGGATCATGTCATTTCCATCAGAACTGGAAGCATTCGAGGCATATGCGAAAATTTATCCGGAAAAGACGATTTTCCTTATCGATACATACGACACACTTAAAAGCGGCATAAAAAATGCAATAAAAGTCGGTGCCAAACTTGTAGAAAAAGGATACAACTTTGGCGTAAGGCTTGACTCCGGAGACATTGCATACCTTACGGCAGAAGTCAGGAAAGAACTTGACAAGGCAGGATTTCCACAGGCCTTCATAAGCGTCTCAAACGAACTTACCGAAGAAATAATAGAAAACCTCATCCAGCAGAATGCGCCAATTGCAAGCTGGGGAGTCGGAACCCACATGGTTACAGGCGGAAACGAAGCAAGCTTTACCGGAGTATACAAACTTGCGGCACGACACGACAGCAAGACGGACACGATAAAACCCGTAATGAAATTCAGCGACAATCCAGCCAAATCGACAAATCCCGGAGTAAAAAACGTATTCAGGCTTTACGATGACACCGGAATGGCACGAGCGGACATCCTTGCACTTGAAGAAGAAAGCATAGAACCTGGCAGGGAATACACATATTACCACACGATGGTTGACTACAGGCAATTTAAATTCAAGGCAGCTTCCATAAAAGCCATGCTCAAAAAAAGGATAGAAAACGGCAAAAGAACGGAAGAACGCCTTCCTGAATCAGAGCAGCTTAAACTGAGCAGGCGAAAAATGAGGGAAGAAATAGAAACACTCGACGCATCCTACAAAAGAATACTCAATCCTCATATCTACAAGGTAAGCATGACAGAAAAACTAAAGGACTTGAAACTTGATTTCATAAAGTCAAACATAAAATGACACTGAATAAACTGCCGGAAATGGAGAATACTTCAAGACCGGCAGTTTTTTTTGACCGACATCAAATCAGGCGGAGAAGAAAAGAATTCAGGAAAAGAATGTTGTCACGTCCAAGAGTATATGTCACGGAACCGTCTGTTTCACGAATCTTTGTCAAGGCATTCTCCAGTGGAGAAAGACGAGAATCCAAAGAGCCTGACCACGGCTTCACATCAGCAAATCGCTTTTCGTATTCAAAAGAATTTACACCCTTCAGGGTGCGCAACCCCATCATCAGAAATTCAAACTCCTGTACTTCAGAAGAAAGAATTTCCACATTCCTGGGCAAATCAATCTCATCAGGAAAAAAATCATGTTTTTTCCAAAAAGAAACATATTTATCCACATCAACAGAATTCGTATATCGAAACCCGTTTTTTCCGTAAAAAGCGCCAGATGCTCCGGCTCCGCATCCGACATAATCATCAAGAACCCAATAGGAACTGTTATGAATGCTTTCCTTTCCAGGTTTTGCAAAGTTAGACACCTCATATTGACGGTACCCATGACTTTCAAGAAAATCACGGCCATAAAGCCACTTTGCGTCAGCATCGTCAGGATTGAATTCCACACTTTCCTCTTCAATCCGCCCATAAAGGGGAGCTTTTTCTTCAATCGTAAGCGTATAGAGTGAAACATGGTCTGGATTATAGGAAACAAGCTCAGAAAGAGAAGCCTCAAATTCCTTTCTTGGTTCACAAGGAAGCCCGGCCATCAAATCAAGACTCAAATCACCGTGCCACATTGACTTCAAAAGTCCAAGAGCAGAAATATTCTTTTCAACGGTACAATGTCTCCTGACAGCATCAAGGGCACTTTGCGTAAACGACTGTATGCCGACAGAAAGCCTCGTGCATCCGGAAGAATACGCGGCATCAAGTTTTTCCGCATTTATCGTCTCGGGATTCATCTCAACGGTTACTTCATCAGGTTTTTTGGAAGAAAGCGACAGCAACGATTTCAAAAGCCTTTCCATCTGCTTTCCGGAAAGAATGCTTGGTGTGCCACCGCCTATGTATATGGTTTTCCACGAATCTATTCCATGCGTTTTTGCAAGAAACGAAGCCTCGTTTATTACGGCATCGACATATTCATCAGGAACCACGCCGCACCCAATGCTAAAGAAATCACAATAGTCACATTTGCGGATACAGAACGGTATGTGTACATACAAACTTTTTTCCATACGCATCAATAAAAGTTGATTTTATTAAAAGGGAAAATCTGGCACAAAACCCTTCCCTTTATTTCAGAAGAATTGACAGCCCCATAAAGCCTTGAATCAATTCCTTCAATCCTGTCATCTGCAAGCACAAAATATTCATCTTTTCCGAGAACCGTTTCGGGAATCGAACTTGAACATCCCATGCTTTCCCACTCAGCGGGAACCGAGTAAATCTTTATGTCATAAGTTGACTTTGTAAGCTCAAATTCCGTAAGATAGTAATCCTGTCCCTTCGGCTTTACGTAAATGACAAAATCCTTCATGTAGAAAGTATCGCCCGGAAGCGCGACGACACGCCTTATGGAATCATTTCCAGTCATTCTGGAATTATATCCGAAAGGAGCAAATTTCTGAAAGGTAACAAACCTCACGAAAGAATTTACAAGCGATTCATGAGGACTGAGCTTCTCCTTGTCCATTCTTGAAAGATAGACAATCTGTCCCCTCGAGCAGTTTCTCAAAAGCGGGCATACAAAAGAGACACCGTGCTTCACAACCTCTGTCTCCATGGAAGACGAATTTACAAGAACCGCAAAAAGCACGCAGTTCAAAAAAATCGTAAGAAAAAAATAAAGGGAAACTATTACAAGAGACATCCTGAAGGTTTTTATCTGCCTGTTTTTTCTATATTCGAAAGAGTAATCTGCAACATTCTGTTTCATGGTTTCATATTAACAAAAAAAAACAAAATGTTCAACTTATCGTTTACATTTTCTAATAAACATATTATATTATAAAGATATGGAAGAATCTAAAAAAGTAATCGCACAAAACAGAAAAGCTCATTTCAACTATACGATAACGGATTCATTCGAATGCGGAATTGCCTTGCAGGGCACTGAAGTCAAATCCGTAAAAAACGGAAACATTTCATTTCCTGACAGTTTTGCGCTAATCGAAAACGGAGAAATCTGGCTCCAGAATTTCCATATATCGGAATATGCTTTTTCATCGATTTTCAACCATGACCCTGACAGAAAGAAAAAACTTCTGCTTCACAGGGAAGAAATCAAGAGGTTGCAGAGAAAAGTAGACGAAAAGGGATTCACGCTAATACCTCTTGAAGTATACCTGAAGAAAGGTCTTGTCAAAATAAACCTTGGGCTTTGCAAGGGAAAAAAGGATTTTGACAAAAGGGAATCCATAAAAGACAGGGACATAAAGCGCGACATCGCCAGAGAATTTCGGGAAAGGCAAAACTGGTAAAAAGGTGGCTTGATTGTACTGGGCAAAAAGAATCTGTACAAACATAATTCTTCTCCTTTTCGAGGCAAGTCTTTTTGCCATCGACAATGTTGACTTTTACGGGACAGTATCGTCTTCAAGCGACACCAACATGATAAAGATGACGACGGATCTTTTTTTCACGCAGTTCCAGTCACTCGAGGGCTATGCGGTTTCCGACAAAAGGGAACAAAAATATGCTGATTCCGTGGTGGCAAAAAACCTTTCTTTTTACATTGAAGTCCAGGAAAACGAGTCAAACGGCTGGGAATGCACGCTCAACATCATAAAGCCAGTAGACAAGAAAACAATTTCCGTATCAAAAACATACGATTCATATTACAAGATTCTTCTTGACGCAAAGGACTCCCTTGCAAAACTCATAGAAAACATGAAAAACAACATCCAGTCGCAATCACCTCCGCAAACGTCGGAAAAAAACAAAACCCCATCCCCGAATGCACAGGAAGAACAGGTTTCCCTTACAGACATCATTGCAGGTACCTGGCTTGGAGAAAAATACATAGAAAAAATCATAATACTCAGAGGCGGAAGAGGATTCATAATCTATAAAAACGGCGCAAGCATGAACATTTCCGTAAAGGTAACAGACACGAAGGTGCAGATAAGGCAGATAGGAAAATTCAACGCCTCGTTCTACCCTGAGCTTGACCGCGAGACGGCACTTCAAAATGCGGAAAACGCATCGCCGATAGAATACAACCTCGAGCTTGCAGACGAAAAGACACTTCAGGGAACAAAGACAACTTTCTCAGACTCAACGCACATTACATGGATCAGAAGATAAAAAAACATCAAGCATCCATTCCTTCAAGAAAAACTTGAATTTGCACCCTGCATCTTCCAAGACATGCCGGCAGGTTTTCTCGATTCCACTCAGACTTTAATTCCTGCAATACAAAACAAGCTTTTCATCAATTACATAAGGCTTTATGCCATGCTTCCACATTTCTACATATGAAGCAAACGGATTGTCAACATCATCTTTTTTAGCCAAAGGCCAAAGGATATAAAAGACAATGTTATAATCCAGTGTCTAATTATACAATGCCTCTTCAAATGCAACAATTGGATTCTCACTTTGTCGTGGCAAGATTCTCCGATACATAGCACGGGAGAACGAACCATCTATTACATTCTCTTCAATCTCCTCTAAATCATACTCATATTCAAGTTCTTCATAAGTAGTTTTGTCCATTTTAACATTTGAAAAAATCATAAGTATTCATATCTCCTAATGCAAGGACATTGTTAACTCCTTTCAAATGCTTTAATAACAGCTCATGCAGCTCTTCCTCACTAAAATCTTCTCTTTCTGTTTGTTTTTCTCCATAAATCCTAAGCGAAATACGAAAAGAAGCACGGTGAAATCATCTCATCCTTATTGCGAATCTTATCCGCAATAAACTTTTCTTTTACAACAGGCATACCATTCAAAATATCAATCCGCTCCTGTGGCATATCTTTTAACACTTCTGCTTCATGTTCCATTTTATTATCTCCATCCCAAACAAAGCAAATCTCTAAAAAAAAGCAATTGACAGCGATAGCTTCAAAAAAAAAGCGATGTCACCGCAACATTTTTCCGTAAGGACAATATCCACAAAACCCAAATAAAAAAGGTACCGTCCCAAAAGCATTTCCACACTTTCAGGGCAGTACCTTTGTACCAAAATCAGAGATCCCCGAAAACCCATTTCAGGGAAAAATCAGAACCTAGTCGTCCAAATGACCTGCAGATCCCAAAACTTCAATATTCTTGCGTGAATACATCTTCTTGAGCTCATCGCGTGCAGGACCGAGATAGAGACGTGGGTCAAATACATCAGGCTTCTCTACGAAAACCTTGCGAACAGCAGCTGTCAT
>JAZQMW010000080.1:0-15302 GCA_045627025.1 Treponema sp.
CACACTTCCTTAAAATAAGGAAACGCAAAATAAGTCAAATTCACACTTCCTTAAAATAAGGAAACGCAAAATAAGTCAAATTCACACTTCCTTAAAATAAGGAAACGCAAAATAAGCCAAATTCACACTTCCTTAAAATAAGGAAACGCAAAATAAGTTAAATTCACACTTCCTTAAAATAAGGAATACTCAAAATTCCTAATCCAATCCATGTTTTAAGAAAAAATTTGTCATTTACGGAAAAATACAGTATCCTTAAAAGGATTCATAAAAGGAGAGAAAAAAAATCATGAATAAGTTAAAAACTGCAATCCGAAACGCAGAAGTTGACGGACTTTCTGATTTAATTATCCGCATTTTCAAGGCAGATGAAAAAGTTCAGTCAGATTCATTCTTAAAATCATCCATTGAGGAACTCGAAACACTTTCAGCAGAAATCACGACAGCCATCTTACAGGACAAGCCGCTTTCAACGCTCAATTCTTCCAACAAAGCTCGAAACAGTGCATTGAAGACACTGGAAAAGGTTCTTGAAGGTTATGCAGTTTTCCCGATTGAAGCAAAAAAAGCACTTTCCATCCCGCTCAAATCAATATACGACAAGTACGGAAAAGCAGGCATTCTGACCGCAAGTTTTGCAGACAAATCGTCAATGATTGAAAGCATGCTGGAGGATTTTTACGACGATTCCCTTTCTGAAAACATCAAAGAGCTGGAAGGGGTTGCAGAAGCAGTCTCTTCCATCCGATCATCACAAGATGACTTCAACAGGGCAAACGATGAATACATAAAGGCAAAATCTGACAATTGGACTTCCGCATCAAGCCTCAACAAAAAAATTGTTTCGCTCATAAACGACAAGCTCATCACATATCTCAACGCCATGATTGTTGCAGGCAATGAAAGCTGCGCGGATTTTGCGCAAAACATTGAATATGAGATTAACCATGTGAACAATGCAATTTCAAAGCGTGGTAAAAAAAACACCGCAAAAACAAAAGACCACGTGACAGACTTCATGCCATAATCAAAAAAAACGCATCAGGATTTGAATCAACAGACTGTCCATAAACTTTCTCCGGAAAAAGTAAACAACATCTGTTCACACTTTCACTACGGATCAAATAAATCATCCAAAGTAATTTGACGCTGGACTTTGCCGGAATACATATTCTTTTTACTCCAAAGCTTGTAACAAAAGTCAGTTGCAGAGTCTTCTTTGTTTTGGTGCCTGTACGGAACGTTTCTATTTTATTAATCAGATTTTGCTGATATTCCTTAGTAATTTCAAACTCGGTTGTAGAAAACTTCATTTCCCTGCAAAAACCAGCTGGATTCTTTTGTAAGAACACCTGAAATTCCAAGTTTGTTTTTTATCTGTCTTATATGATCTTTACAAATCTGTCTACAAAAATTCTGCGATTCAAAAAGTCTTGATTGCAAATTTATTGCAAGAGTATGCATCGGCATGCTTTGGGGGCGGTTTAAATTCAAAAAAATTATTTTCCGACGCAGAATCTTGAGAAGATGTTTCCAAGAACATCATCAGGCGTTACATCACCTGTAACTTCACCAAGGCAGTCAAGGGAATCTTCAAGATCCTGAACCACGGCATCAAGACCATATTCCATGGATTTTGAAATTTCAATTGCGTGAGAAATTCTTTCCAATGCTTCTTCCACAGATTTTTTCTGTCTTTCAGAACCAAGTCCGATTCCGTCTCTTGAAGAGCATCCGTCTCCAAGCAGAATATCCCTTACTTTGGAAACAAGATTTTCAACACCCAATCCTTTTTTGGCAGAAATTCGCACCACCATATCATCTGGGACAGGAACATTTTCAGAATCAGAAACACATGAACCTGTTTCATCACACTTATTGTATGCAAGAATTACAGGAACATTTTTCTGGCTTTTGATAAATTCAATGTCATCCAAAGAAATGCCTGATTTTGAGTCAACAAGATAAAGAATTACGTCAGCATCGCTTGAAAGATCCTTTGTAAGCTCAACACCCCGGGCTTCAATGACATCTGTAGTTTTACGAAGGCCCGCAGTATCAAAAAGCCTGACTGGCACTCCGCCAAAATCCGCATATGACTCAAGCCAATCCCTTGTAGTACCTTCAATATTGCTTACAATTGCACGCTCTTCCTTTAAAAGCGTATTGAAAAGGCTTGATTTTCCGGCATTTGTCTTTCCGCAAAGCACAACCCGAGCACCATCTTGATAAAGTTTTTCGCTTTTCCACGAAGATGAAAGAGACGAAAGTTCATCACGAATTTTTTCAAGAGGAATAATGTCAAAGCTGTCAGAAATGTTTTCCTCATCTTCCGGGTACTCAATCTCCACTTCAATGGAACCCAAAACATCAACTATGGATTTTTTTATGGAATCTATGAGATTGTAAAGGTTTCCGCACAATCTTCCTGCCGCATGGCTCCTGGATTCCCCGGTTTTGCTGTCGATTATTTCCTTTACGGCCTCTGCCCTTGTCAAATCTGTCTTGCCGTTAATGTATGCACGAAAAGTATATTCTCCACGTTCAGCCTTTCTGAATCCGTTTGCAAGAAAAATGTTGAAAATTGCAGTTACGACAGAAACGCCTCCATGACAGAAAATCTCCACCATGTCTTCTCCGGTAAATGATTTTGGACCACGATAAACCGCAGCCATCACTTCATCAACCTTTCGCCCGTCGCCATCAACAATCCATCCGTACACAAGAGTATTTCCCTTTGCTTCGCAGAGTGCCTTTGGACGGGAAAAAAAACACGAGGCTTTTTCAATGCATTCTTTTCCGCTTGCACGAACAATTCCTATTGCGCTTGGAACAAGTGCAGTTGCAATGGCCGCTATAGGTTCTTCAGGTGTATATCCCAAATTTGTCATCTTAAATTTCCAAATGTATCAACATGCAAAAGATTACCCTGTGCATGAACAGGATATGAATCAAGTTCATCCTGCTCAAGAATGGAATTCCAGATTGAAATCATTTCATCACCAGACAAAACTTTTGTCCTGTTTTGCTCAACAATCGGCTTTTCTCCATCATCACCCAAACTGAATGCAGGAAGCCTTTTCTGCAAATCAGACTCACAGGAACGCCAAGGAGAAAACTCATTGTCATCAGGGTCCGGACTTATATCCTCATATCCCCTGCCCGAATTATTCCAGTGCATGTATCCCCTGTCAAGACCGTCACGCACTCCAAATATTTCACGAAGGACATAATTCTTGTCATAAAAATTTCTGTCAAACCGCACATTCATGTAAAAAGCCTGAATCCATGGACGAACAACTATGCGGTTTCTGCCGATTACAGTATTTCTGTAGGAACCGAAAAAATAAATCCTGTACGGACGCTCAATAACCGGATTGTATTCCAAAAAATTCTGCTCAAAATGTGATGGATAAAACATCGGACATATGACATCCACATACTCGCTCATAAGTTCAACATCCTGACCCGTGCGAGTACCGCTCCTGTACCATCCGTTGGCACCATATATGTCAATTCCAATAGGGGCATTTATGTTTTTTCTTGCATATGCGAGGAATGATATCAAGGCACTTTCCTTGTCCATGCCCTTGTCTTTCCAGCGGAACTGTGCGCTTTTCATGTTGGTGCCGTCTGTAGGAAACCTGATGTAGTCAAACTGGATTTCATCAAAACCGCGCTCAACAAGTTCCTTTGCTATCTCCACATTGTATTCCCACACTTCTTCACTGTATGGATCAACCCAATTTTCATCATAATATACAGTCTTTGATTTTACGACGTTTCCATTTTCATCTTTTTCATTTTCCACACCACGAATTCCCATCCACGGAGAATTTGTCTTGGAATTCCAAACTGCATACTGGCATTTGTCATATGACGCAAGATTCTTGTCCTTGAATACGACTATTCTCGCAATAAGATAGACATCATCTTTCTTAAACTCGCTAACAACTTTATCCACGTCAATCTTATAGGCCGTGACATCACCCTTTTGCTTCAAGAGTGGGCTTTTCGGCTCAAATCTAAGAAGACCATAATCATCTTTCATGTCAAAAACAACCGCATTCAGCTTATTGTCTTTTGTAATCTTCCTGTATTTTTCGATTCCCCTGTCATTTCTAAGCTGATATACAGATGCATAAACGGCTTTCCTTTTATTGGCTTTCTCACCCCATGGAGTAAGAATTGATTCAGGTTTCAGAAGATAAAGCTCAGAAAGCTCAAGTGAAGTTTCAGTACCGGCAATTTCAGCAGGCACATAAGCAGAGTTCACCACGGAATGCGATGCATAAAGATCACGTTTCCATGTATTGAATTTCTCCACATCTTTTATTTTCTTTTCTGCAAAAGAATATGACGACACCTTTCCGATTGTGGAAAAAACCAAAGAAGATCCGCTCTGGCAAAGTCCGTCTATCGTATCGACATGTTCCGTTCCGGCATAAATTTTCTCCGCACGTTTTGTACGCCAGTTGAACCTGTATAAGTTTGGAATAAATGTCTGGGAAACATAAATTTCAGAATAAAGACTTCCATCCTGGGCTTTGCATACAACAGGAAGGATGTCGGCAATTTCATCCACTTGAGTCATGCTTGGCATAACGTCAAACCCGGCGCTCACATCAATCCACGAAGGATTCTTCGCTCCAAGCCTGCAGTAGCTGAAACCATAAATCGGATGAGACATGAATGCAACGAGTTCCGACTCTTTTACAGTACCGTCACTGTTATATACAGGCATATGGGAAACGGCAACAGCCTTGACTCCACCTGTGGAATTGCTTGTGGAACCTATGGATTTCCAGTTCTCGCCACCATCATACGTAATGTAAACAGCGTCTTTCGTAGCAGTAACAAGAATGTTTTCATCAAACGGATCTGCAAAAATATCCTTCAGAAGAGGCATCTTGCTTTGCAGCACTTTCTTTTTGCCGTCGTAGGACTTTACGGTAAGACACGGAAGCCCCTTGTTTTTTTCAGAGAACACCTTTAAGTCTGTAGATGAAATTATTCCTTTTTCAGTAACAAAAAACCATTTTGTAGAAGTCTTGACAATACGCTCAACTTTTCCTTCATTCCAGAGAAGCTCAACAAGGCCATTCGTTGAAACTTTAAAAAGACCATTGTCCGTTCCAATCAAAAAAGGAGACTCTGTTCTTTCATTTTTCTCGGGAGGATTTTCAGGAAGTTGATATAACGGTCTGGACTGTGCAAAAATACCTACACAAAAAAATAGGCTATAAAATATAAAATGTCCACATTTCAAAAGGGTAATTCTCATAGGCTAATTATCGGCAAAAATCAAAAGCATTTTTATGCAAAACATCATCAAAACAGCTCCATTTTTATTGAGGTTTTTTCTTTTTGATTTTATAATTGACGTATGACGGTTGAAAAAAGGGAAATTGTAGAACTACAGGCTTTCATAGGTAAAAAAATAGAAGACATTGAAAAATCCAAAAATCCAAATTCTGCGGAACTGTTCGATCTGAACATGCTTGACTCAAACATATCGCTTTTCCTGATGACGGCGGAATTCAGGACAGGACCACTGGAACTCAGGCCATCAGACAAAAAGATAACGGAAGCATTAAAATCATTCAGAAGCACATCCCAAAAAAAAGCTGAGGAAAAAGTCGATTTCGAAATAATGGCGGAAGAAATTGCAGTTTCGGCAAACGAAATCATAGACCTCATAAAGCAGATAGACACAAAACTTGATGCAACAGGTGAAAAAACATTCAACCAAAATGTAAAAGACAGGCTTTATGTTGCAATAGAAGCTCTTAGCCAGGTAAAAAATCTCGACAAATGCACAAAACGCACGCTAAAGCAATGGAAAACTGAAAAAATACAGCTGCCCGTAACAAATGCGGGAAAAGCCCTTGGCAGCATCAAATCCGAAAAAAAAGCCGCAGCATCAAGGCTCAACGGACAAAAAGGCGGCAGGCCAAGAAAAAATCCAACCGTCTGACACACAGTGTTTCAGAGGATGCATAAAAACCTTCATGCAAAATTGCACATATTGATTAATGCGGTTATTTTTTATATACTGTCACAAAATTATGGGGAATGACGTCTCCCCGGATTATAAATCCGAACCGCTTTCAAGGCTGATGACATCTGCAAATACAGGCAGAATGGACATCAGTTTTTTTTTGCCTGAATTACTTTTTTTAAGGGGGCACTTATGCTTCAAAGTATTGGATTAATAATTCTTGCAGGATTATCTTTTGGATGGCTGTTTTCAAAAATCAAGCTTCCAAGGATTATAGGAATGCTTCTGGCTGGAATATTGCTTGGACCACATGTTTCAAACATTCTTGATTTGTCTGTCATAAACATGTCAGGCGACTTACGGAAAATTGCACTCATCATAATCATTGCAAAGGCAGGTCTTTCGCTTGACTTGGCTGACTTAAAAAGAATCGGAAAACCGGCGGTGATGCTTTGTTTTGTACCGGCCACATTTGAACTTCTTGCATTCGTGCTTTTTGCGCCATCAATAATGGGTGTCACAATCTTGCAAGCTGCAATTCTTGGTGCCGTAATGGGAGCCGTTTCGCCAGCAGTAACAGTTCCACGCCTTACCAAAATGATTGACGACGGATACGGGGTAAAAAAAGGCATTCCCCAAATGCTGATTGCAGGGGCCAGTGCAGATGACATTTATGTAATCGTACTTTTTACGACACTTGTAGGTCTTGAAGCAGGAGACGCTGTAAGTGCGGCAAGTTTTTTTAAAATTCCAGCGGAAATAGTTTCTGGCGCTTTATCAGGCGCCATAATAGGAATTTTACTTTCAGTTTATTTCAAAAAAATACACATGCGAGATTCCTTGAAAATCACAATCATAATGGCATTTGACATGCTTTTATATTGGCTCGAAGGCATTGCACCAGTTTCCGGTCTGCTTGCAGTCATGACAATGGGCATTGCAGTAAACATGAAACTTCCACAGGTTGCCAAAAGACTGTCCGCAAAATTCAGCAAGCTGTGGGTTGCATCAGAAATATTCCTGTTTGTTCTTGTAGGTTCTACAGTCAATATCGAGTATGCGGCAAAAGCGGGAATTGGAATGATACTCATGCTTTTCATCGGTTTGCTGTTCAGGGAAATCGGAACTTTGATTTCAATCCTGGGAAGAGGTCTTAACGCAAAAGAAATAATCTTCTGCCTGATATCACAATTGCCAAAAGCAACAGTACAGGCAGCAATTGGCGGTGTTCCAATGGCAATGGGATTAGGATGCGGAAACATCATATTGACCATGGCTGTCGTGTCCATTGTCATAACGGCGCCTCTCGGTGCAATTGGAATGGATGCCACAGCCCACAAATACATCAGCAAAGACAAGAGTGACTTTACTGCCGAAAAAGAACATTAAAGGAATCCTTTAAAATGCAAGAGGCAATCCCCAAAAGCACATTTCAGAGATTGCCTCAAAATCTCAAGACATCACTTATTTTCTTGTCTTTTCAACTTCATCATGCTGGGATTCAAGAATCTCCATTACATGATCTATCATCTTCTGCTTAGGATCTTCTGTATCTTCAGGAAGGCTTTCCATGTACTCTTTTCGGAACGTCTTGCAGTTGATTACCTTGCTTGCAGTAAATACAACCTTATCCTTTACGATGTAATCGCTAAGCATGTCATCTTCAAGTCCTTCCCTTATTTCAAGGAGGGAACCGTTTACGCTTACAAGAATTGCAATGTCAAAAAGGCGAAGATAGCTGTCAATCTCGCGAAGTCCCCTCTTTGTCTCAGGATGACCAGGCCTATAGCGTGTACCTGAAGGAAACACAAGAATAACTTCACCGCGTTTCTTGCATTCATCCATTGCTCTCATGGCT
This sequence comes from Treponema sp., assembly GCA_045627025.1. Taxonomy (GTDB): domain Bacteria; phylum Spirochaetota; class Spirochaetia; order Treponematales; family Treponemataceae; genus Treponema_D. The sequence goes on from JAZQMW010000080.1 coordinate 7,860, forward strand.
GCAAGATTAATTTTGCGTGCCTTCTGCTCTTCTTCCTTTTTTTCTTCCTCAGACTGTGCCTTTTCCTCATTCTTTGTAAGGCTTCTTGTAGGATATATGACGACACGGGTAAAGCTTTCCGCAAACGCACGGACTACGGAATCAGATTCATTAAGTTTCATTCCGGCGATTGCAACAACACGAGATGCAAGATCCTTAAGTTTTCCGTCAGAACAGTTTTCAAGCATATAAATAAAAGACGGCAAATCCGTATTTGAAAAATGCTCAAGAAGAAGAAGTCCTGATTTTCCTTCCTTTACCTGGTTATAGAAATCCTCAAAATTTTCCATGTTGCCAAGATGGCTTTCAGGCAAAAGATTTTCTGCAACAAGTCTGTCCATCATGACACGATTTTTTTCATTTGCCTTCTGGTAGACATTAGTGCTGTCGATTTTGGCAGCGGCAACAGAATTTCCTGCAAGGGATTTAAAAAACTCTCCGTAAGCTTCCCTGATAGATTTTTTTTCCATATGTATATTCCTTCGTTTTTTTACACTTTTTTCAATTTGCGCCTTAAAAACTCTACCCCAAAATGATTTTGGGACAGTGAAACTTTCAAGTCGTTAAAGCACAGTTATTTTCAGGAACAGATAAAACAAATGTTTTGAAGTGCTCCTTCTATATGCATCCTAAAATTGCAATTCTTAGTGATCCAATATAAACTTATTAAGTTCCCACAAAAATGAAGAACCAAGCTCATTGTTAACGGCAGATTTCAGCTTTGAATCAAGAAGAGCTTCTGCTTTTAAGAAACAAGAAATTTTTTCCATCTGCTTTGAATATGTAAAAAGCGTATTCTTATCCCTTGTTATGGAAATGAAGATTTTTGGCTCACACGTAACGGTGTCCTCATGCTTCACCTTGTTCGAATCAATCTTTATGCTGCATACATACTCAGGATTATCAAGCACAACCGCAAATCCTGCTTCCAAAATCTTTTGCTCAACATCGCCTGAAAAAACTTCTGATTCCTTGGTAACAGGTTTCATGCCTATGTAAACCTTTTTCTTGAGCATGGAAAGCCTTGAATCAAGTTTTGCAATCTCTGCACGATCCATGGAATATGTGGAACACTTGAACTTGTTCAAAATCTCTCCGAAAAGAAGAGAATCCTCATAATCTTTTGAAAGCTCAATTGCCTCTGCAAGATATCGGATGCTTGAAATGGTGTCTTTTTCCTGCCTTGAACTGTTGAATGCAGAATAAAATTTGTCCTTCTGCATCTTTATCCTAGGCTCATATATTTCCCAAGCCTCATTTCTGTCTATATATGCACAGACATAATACTTTCCAGCCTTTTTGTCATAATAGCTTTCTGTATGGTTCAATGCAAAAAGCTCCATTGACGACTGGGTATTTACAGTACGCTTAAGTTCCCGCTCAGTTTTAGACTCAGCACCCTGAACCATTGTCTCTGTGGCAGATACCGAAGAAACCACGGCCTTAGAAAAATATCCGCTTATCTCGGCATCAGCTGCGGCTATGGCACCTTCTGACGTATTTGAAGTACCGATTGCCGCAATATATGACTTAGAAGGATACACTTCCTCTATCGTAAGTTCACTTGCCCACAAAGGAATTTTTGCTTTCTTTGCAAAAACTGAAGAGAATGAGACAGAAAGAAGAATGCAAAAAACAAGTATCTTTTTCATAAAACGCACCTACTGCAACTTGATGTCGTCAACGAAAACAGCATCATACAATCCCGATGTATTAGAAGAATTTTTCTTTATATAAGTCCACTGAAGAATATGCACTCCAGAAGAAAGGTTGATTGAATGAGACTGGAAATAACTTCTGGACATATTTCCTGAACAAACCAAACCACCATTTACAGATCCTTCGCTTCCGTCAACATAGAACTTAAAATAATTTTCTGAATCGGCAGATATCAAATATTTGAATGAAAGATTTCTTGCAACGTCACAATTTGCAATAAGAGTGGCTGTTGATGACTGACCATAAACAAGATTCTGTTTTGAAGTCATTGAATAAAATCCGCTTTCTGATTTAGAAGGAGAAACCCTCCAGTCGCCTTTCACAGTCTGAGGCAAGATTCCGTCGTCAAAGTCATATTCCAATGTGGATGGTGCATCAAAAAATTCAATATTGTCAACCCAAGCTGCATCATCGCCGTCTGTACCGTTAGAATCCTTTTTGTAAAACCATTTCAACGTACGTTCGCCTGCTGGAATTGTATACACCTTTGTAAGGAATGATGTCTGGCTTGTTCCGCTTCCAATCTCATATGATGTATCACCAAGGAAATATAGCTTGTCGTAATTTTCTGACGAAACAAAATAATCGAAAGAAACAACTTTATCAGTAGAAAAATCTACAGTAATGCTCAATACACTTTCTTCATTGTACATAATTTTCTTAGACTTCACGCAATAATTACCAAGTGATGCATCAATTTGCCAGTCACCGCTAAAGACATCTGGCATTATGCCTAAGTCGAAATCATATGAAGCATTTTTAGTAAGCTTTTGGGCAACATCTTCTATCTTGATATCATCTACCCATGCATCGTCCTCTCCACTCCATGATGAAGAATCCTTTTCGTAAACCCACTTGAGGGTATGATAACCTGATGACAGCTCAAAAGATTCCTTTTTAAAACTTGTCTGGGACGTACCGCCCTTTGAAAACTTCTTGACACCGTCAATATAGAAGCAAAGCTTATCATTAACTTCTGATGAAACATAATAATAGAAAGAAATAATCTTTCTTGAAGAACAGTTCGTCTCCATCTTTAACGTAGAAGAAGAGTTGCTGTAATGTTTTGACACAGACTTTATAGAATAATAGCCGCTGTAAGATCTGTAACTTGAAAGTTCCCAATCGCCTGAAACCCAATAAGGTTTCATATTGGTATCAAAATTGAAATAATCATTGTCGATGACTTTTGATGCGTTGCTGCCAGAGCCACTTCCTGAACCTGAACCACTTCCAGAGCCACCTGAAGCCCCAGGACCTGTAAGTTCAAGCTCGTCAATAACAGACTGGTCTATTTCAAAATCCTCATTCAAACTTTCTGCACAGGAAAATAAAATTGCAGAACAAAAAACCACTGAAATCAAATTGAAAATTTTCTTCATTTTTCTCACCTCAATGTAAATCCAATAGAAGCACCATAGACGTCAGACCATCCAAGCTTATTAATATAATCAAGCTTGTAATATCCTCCGACACTCAAATTTCCAAGAAGAAGATCAACTCCGACTTTTGACTGAAAATTAAAACATCCAGTAGAATAAGGATTGCTTTCTCCAGAATTAGATGAAGAACTTGATGAAGACGATGAAGTTGAAGATTTCTCCGTCGATGAAATAATTCCACCTCCGATACCAATCCATCCATAAGGCCTGATAAAATAGAAGCATTTTGCCATACCTATGTCAATTCCAAAATTCACAACCATAAATCCAGTCTCATTGAAATATTCTTCTTTAAAACTATTAGGATTTATGTCAAGATAAAGTCCACCAAAGAATGTCTTTCCTCCAGCTGATGCATTAAGGCTGAATGAACCTCCGTCAAAGTATTTGGAAGAAGCCGAACCTCCATCAAAGAAAAGACCTGTCCTTCCGCACTGACATTTTGCAAGGCTCTGTGCAAGACGTTCATTTCTTTCACGCACCTGCTCAGCTTCAATTTCACGTGCTATGCGGCGTTCCTCTTCACGATCTTTGCGCTCCTGTTCACGAAGAAGGCGCTTGTTTTCGTTATCAGACCTTTCCTTCTCTGCAAGGCGTTCTTTTTCAACCCTTTTCTTGATGGCATCATATCTTTTTGCATTTACGCTATAAAGAGTCTTGTTGTCTTCTGTCTTATATATAGCAAAACTTTCAAAAGTAAGATAGTATCTTCCGCTTGAATATGAAATCTTTACGCCAAGAACTGAGTAAATGTACGGAATTGATGTTCTGAAAAGAAGGTCTGCCTGATCAATTGCCTTTCCATAAGCCTTGAACTGCTCTACATTGTCTGTGGCAGGACGCTGACCGATAAGGAATTCATCCTTGATGCTAAAGAACTTTACTTCATCAAAAAACTCAACATTGCTTACAATGCACGGAATATCGTCAACATTAAAATCAGTTTCGGCCGTCCAGTTGAGAGAATCTCCGTCAAATTCACCTACATGAGTATTCAAATAGAATTCACGAGTATCAAGAGACCTGAAATAATACGTTGAATTGCAAAGTTCCGCAGTCTGCACTTGAATTCGCGATTCATAATCTTCCAAGACAGCTGACTGGTCGCTGTATATTTTTCTTCTTGCCTCGCTTTTAAGCTTTGAATATTTTCCCTTGATTTCGTTTTTTTCCTGAATGCGAAATTTTTTTGCCTTTTCCGTTATCTGGCCATCTTTTCCCTTCTCGATTTTTGAAAGAGGACGCTCATCAACTTCAAGAATTTCTGCATTTTCAAGTTCATCATAATGTGATTTTATGGAATCAATAGTTGCTTCCATTTCAGACTTCAAAAGGTTTAAGTCTGCACGAAGAGATTCTATGATTTCAATTCTCTTTTTAAGTGTAAATGACTTTGAGGCTTCCTTAAGGATTTCATTTCGCCTTGCCTCGATTTTCTTGATTTCTTCATTGAAAGATTTCAAATCTTCTTCCTGAAGTTTTGCAGATTCCTCTGCAAGAAGTCTTTTTCTTTCTTCTTCTTCACGAGCCCTCTTGTCATCATCTTCCATCATCTTATACTGGAGCTGGAGACGTTCAAGCTGTGCTTTCTTATAGTTTTTCTGCCTCTCGATTTCAAGTGCTTCCGCTGCCGACGAACCTGCTCCCATGCCGTCAATTTCATTCTGCAAATCGGAAAGTTCCCTCTGCCTTTTTGCAAGAAGTTTTGCACGGTTTTCTGCAGAATCATTCTGGTTTGAAAGGCGAAGTTCAACTTCTGCGGGAATATTCGTTATGTATTTTTTTTCGCGAAGTTTTTTCAATACAGAAAGAGAAATCAAATTCAATTCGCTTCCAAGTACAGTAAGTTCAAATTCCTTGCTTGAATCTGCCGCAATGCTGCTCATGAGCTGATTGTCCTGAAGGTCATACGTAAACTTGTAAAATTTACCGCGCTTTTCCATTCTGAAAACAAGAGAAAGATCCATCCTGCTTACCTTGTCAGAATCAAGAGCTGAATTTACAGAGCCTTTTCCTACGCTTGCATCTATCTGTGTTGATTCCTGAAGCTTTCTGATGCGTGCGTCAACATCATCAGTACGGATATTTACTTCATCACAAAGCAAAAGGTTGTTTTTAAAATCATTCAAGGAAGCCCTGTAATATTCCTTTTCGTTTGATGATAATGATTTTTCTGCCTGTGCATCACCCTCAAGCTTTATAGTAACATTTTTAGCAAACACAAGCATTGAGCCAAAACAAAGAGCCATAATGGAAGAAAGTAATTTTCTATTCATCAAATAACCTGCCCTAAAAAAAAGTTTATCAAGTCTTTTTATTGAGTCACCTATAATATACCTAAACTTTGATTCTTTCAAGAACCCTGCCTATGCTGTCATGAATCACAAGAGATGCAATATCGTCATTCTGAGTCTCATCCCTGTTTATGAGCACAATGTCCTTTCCTGAATAATACCGCACAAAACCTGCGGCCGGGTATACGGTAAGGGATGTTCCGCCAATAATCAAAAGATCTGCATTCGTTATGGCCTTCAAAGCACCCTCTACCACACGGTCAACAAGAGATTCTCCGTAAAGGACAACATCAGGCTTTATTTTTGCCCCGCATTTTTCACAAAGAGGTATTCCTTTTGCGTCCGCATGCTCCCTGACATACACGTCATCATAAAATTCATGGCATTTTGTGCAGTAATTTCTGAGAATGCTTCCGTGAAGTTCAAACACTTTTTCACTTCCAGCCTTTTGGTGAAGTCCGTCTATGTTCTGCGTAACGATGCCAATAAGCTTTCCTGCCTTCTCAAGTTCTGCAAGCTTGTAATGTGCTGCATTTGGCTTTATATCAACATTTCTTCCCTGCATAAGAAGTTTTTCCCTGTAAAACCTGTAAAATTCCTTTGGATTGTCATAAAAAAAATCACCGCTGAGTATTTCTTCAGGCGGATAATCCCATTTTTGATTGTAAAGCCCGTCAACACTTCTAAAATCAGGTATTCCGCTTTCCGTAGAAACACCTGCACCGCCAAAAAAAACTATTTTCTGAGATTTTGTGACCAAATCCTGCAGTTTCTGTATCTTGTCTTCCATAGATATTTATTATAATACATTTTCCAGCTGATTTATAGTATAGTTTTTTTATCTTAATATTTTTGAAATATTTTCTATTCTGAAACTTTAAAATATCACAAGCCTGTTTTATGATAGAATCTTACAAGATATCATTTTCTCCATACGGACTTGCGTCTTGCATGGAGAGAACTAAGCTGTCAGAAAGCAAAGCGGAGGACTAACCGTTAAGGAGAGCGGAAGGCAGTTTTAGGACAGTTTTACGCTCTGGAATAAAAAATCATACTTTTGCAATATTTTTATATGGCGTCTTACGAAGCTCAAAACAGGTGTAATGAATATTTTCACAAGAAAACTTCCATAAAATTGACATAAAAATAAATGATGTTATACTAATATTGAGGTTTTATTGTTAGGGAGATTTTATGCATAGTATTAAAATCAGACTCAGTATAATTATTTGTTCTGTATTTATCGTTTCTTCAAGTCTGCTTATTCTTTTAGCATCCAATTATTCAAGAAAGGAATTAAGCAATGTCGTAGAATCGCAGATCCTTACTGCATCGGAAAAGGTTTCAGATGAAATCAATGACATTGTTTTTTCTGAAATAAATCTTTTACGGATGATTGCATGTCTTCCTGATATAAAAAATCCGAATGTCAGTCTTGAAATAAAGCAGAAGATTGCATCTTCAATTATGGATCAGGATAAAACACGTATTGAAGTCGGATATATCGATCCTGCAGGAAAATCTATTGACAAAAGCGGTAACCTTGTAGATTTAAGTAATAAAAACTTTTTTTTAAAGGCAAAAAATGTTACTTACTTTATACAAAATCCTTATGAAGATGATACATATAATAAATACATCATGGCTTTTGCTTACCCTATTAATAATGGAAAAAACGGTGTGGTTTACTCAATTTATGACGGGTACTATCTATCGGATATTATTTCCAGAAAAGTAATAGGAAAAAACAGTAATCCAGTTTTATACGATTCTTCTGATATGACTGTTATGGGTTCAAAACATACAAACAGAGTTTCTAACTCAGAAAATATATACAAAACAGTTTCTGACGAAGAGAAGAAATCCATAAAAAACAGCAGCGTAGGATACTCTGGAATCGGATATTTTACAGATGCATTAAAAAATAAAAAAATGATAGGTGTTTATTC
>JAZQMW010000081.1:0-3085 GCA_045627025.1 Treponema sp.
TTTAAAAAACCTTCTTCAACTTCCTGGTTCGGAAATCCCAGTATGAAGCGTCGAGGTGATTTTTCAAAGCTTTTTATCGTAAGGTATCCGCTCTGGTATACGACAGGGAGCATGTTCTTTGTTTCAGGGTCATAGTTTTTAAAATCATCTTCACTTACCTTTCGGCCGCCTATCAGGTTTGCAAGGAAAAGCGGCTGGTGCTGAAGAGTTTTCACAAGCACAGTCGGTGTTCCGGTTTCAAACCAGTATGAGCCAAAACTTTCTTCACTGAAACATTTTAAAAGGCAGAACGGATTATAGACACCTTCCGCATTATGAGAAAAATGATAGCCGTCATACCGAGTTGCAAGAAGTTTTTTCGTTTCGTCAAAAGACATTTCTTCTGAATCCGCAAGTGACTTTATATCTTCCGTAAAATACTCGTCAAGTTCAGTTTCTGAAATGCCGCAGATTGATGAATAATGACTGTTCATGCTTATGTCATCAAGCTGGTTTAATCCTGAAAAAATGTTTACGTGGCTGATTTTTGTAATTCCCGTGATGAAAATGAATTTCAGATACTGGTCTGAGTCTTTCAGCGTTCCGTAGAAATTCCTTAAAATCTGCCGGTGCTTTTCTTCGTTTTCTGTATAAAGTGCATCGAGAATCGGCTTGTCATATTCGTCTACAAGAACGACAACCTGCTTTCCGGTCGACTTGAACATCTTTTCAATGAGAACCTGAAACCTGACTGCAAAATTTAATTTTTCCAAATGGTTTTCATTTAAGCAAAATTCGCTTTCCTTTTCCCAGAGAATCAAGTCTATTATTGTTTCAAGGCTTCCTGACATTTCATAAGAATTTCTTCCAAAGCTTATGTTGATTACAGGATATTTTATCCATTCCGTTTCAAGCTCTGCAATTTTAAGGCCCTCGAAAAGTTCTTTCCTGCCTTCAAAGTAATACCTCATCGTGGAAAGGAGAAGGCTTTTACCGAAACGTCGCGGACGGCTTAAAAAATAAGGCTTGCCGCCACAATGTGAAAGGTCATATATGTACTCGGTTTTGTCAACGTAAATGCATTCACGTGTCCTGATGTCTGCAAAGTCCTGACATCCGATGGGATATTTTCTCAAAGTCATGTTTTCCTCTTGTTTTCATTATAGCAGAATTCATTTGCAGATGCCATCATTTAAGTGACTTTTTGAGCCTTTACCGGCAAATGCAAAGGATATGCGTGCATCAAAGGCTTGCTCTACTTCAAAAAAACATATTCGTAAACTTTCTGTTCTATTTTCTTTGCAAGAATTTTTTGTTTTGCCCTCAAAGTGCCTATAAGTTCATTGTATTTTTCATCGGTGGAAGAATTGTTCATTTTTCCGCTGGAACCAATGCCCTGAAACGCCGCACGTATGTCATAAAAGGATGCGTTGTTTGCTTCTTTTGTTACATGAGGCTTGGAATAATAATATTTGTAAAGTTCCTTTCCTGCTTCAAGGACGGCTTTTGCTTCCTCTGAAAATACAATTTTCCGGGAGCCGTCGTATACTGTGCTTTCTGTTTTCATGGATTCAAATTCGCCTGTGTCCTGCTTTTTCAATCGACCTTTCATGAAGTCTGTCATGAATGTTGATTCAAAGGCCTGCTTTGCGTTTACTTCTGATTCTGTGAATGGAATCCAGTGGTTTGTGCCGTGGGATGCGGAGATTGTATTTTGTCCATGAAATAATGTATACGCTAAGCAATTAGATTGAAATTCAAAATCATTTTTCCAGTTAGTGTTTGGTGTAAAGAATTGATCCCTATCATTAAGCCATGATGCTGGAATACATTGGCGTACAGAAAGATATATTGACGCAACCGTAAGATTAAATTGAGTTATATGTAAAATTGATGCATGAGTCTTTTCTGCAGATAATTCATTTGCTATATAATTGTAACTTTGGTTTTGAAAATCATTTCGTCCTGAATTCATCATACCAATACATTGATTTTGTTTATCATTAAAGCTAATCATCCATTTTCCGATGACCGGTTTATCATCAGATTCAGCTCTAATTTTTTTGTTACCAAGAAAATTTCCATCAGATTCATATACATCACAAATTATTTCTTTGAATTCTTCTTTTTCTGATGTATTCCAAATAAAAAATCCAATTGGGAATTTTCCTTTTACATTATCAAAAGTATTTCCAGGAACTAAGAAAGCTTTTTCAAGTCTTGCTGTAAATGCACTTCTAAAACCACAATAATTCACAGCTTGAATATGTTTCGTTTTAGAAAATTCACCAAGAATACAACCTTGAATTTCAGAATATATTCGAATAAAAAATTGTGCATATAATTCATTACTTGCTTTTCCAAGTAAGGAACTATATTTTTCGTAGACTTTAGTTTCTGTAGTTATTCCGGCCTTATTTTCCCCCGTTCCGCTTAATTGCTTTATATTTCCTGCTTCCGCATACGGAGGATTTATATAGATCACCAGCTTTTTTCTTTCATTTTCATCTGCGAGAATTTCTCTTAAAGATTTCGGAACCTTTTCACTTTGTAAATCATCGTTCAAAAAATCAAACTGGAAAATGTTGTTCTCAAAAAGTGGCAGAACGTTCTGGTCGGCAAGTTCTTTCATGATTCCAACATCGCCCTTGTCCAAAGTAGATGCAAAAACATTCCGCTTGTTGGAAAGACCTTTAAGCAGATTTCCTGTTCCGGCACAGCAGTCCCAGATGTAATAGTCATCCTGCCAGTCTTCGCCCAAAACATCAGCAAGATATTTCTGGCTCAATTCAACCCATTTTTGAGGAGTAAAAAAGCTTCCCTTTCGCTCTCGCACATCCTGAGGAACGAGCAGGTCTTTTCTTTCAATAAACCATTGCCAGTATTCTTCTTTTGGAGGACGCTCATATTTGTTCCAGAAGGCATTGTAGTTTTTTACGCTCTTGAGCTGTGTTGTCTTTGACATCTCTGTTCCAAGAAGATTGTCAATTTCACGCTGGAAGCTGTATTTTCCGTCGCTGAAAAGAACATCAAGTTTTTCATAAAGAGTCTTTGTTTTGTCGTTGAGTAGATCCGCAAGAAAAAAATCACCGCAGAAAATATTTGC
>JAZQMW010000082.1:0-9923 GCA_045627025.1 Treponema sp.
TTTTCCCTCACAACGCATGCCGATGCATATCCTTCCAACCAATCTGCAATCAAAACCCACACAAGTGCAAAACAGCCCCACAAAGCAAACCAGTGTATATCTTCAAGCAAATTTGCAATCGAGATTCTTCCATTCGCAGACCACACCTAAAAAACATGCAAAAAAAATCGACAAATATAATCAAAAATCATTCCAAATTTTATGGCATAAATTGACAAATCAAACGCAACTGAGATAAACTTTCATTTGAAAGACTGCAAAACAAAATGAGCATTGCATTTTTTATTATGGAGCATATGATGAAAAAAACATCTTTGATAATGATTATATTCATGTCGTTTTCCGCACTTGCTTTTTCACAGTCACAAAAGTTTTACAATGGCTCGCGCGTAAGGGACACCATGTTCATAGATTCACCGGAAGGACTCAGGGTCAGAACATCACCAGATTTGAAAGGCACAAAAATATGCACACTTCAAAACAGGCATCCTGTAAAAATCATTTCAATAGGAAAAGAAACTGTAATTGACGGCATAAAAGCACCATGGGTTGAAATACTTTTGCCATACTATGAATGGAAAAATGAAGATGATGCAGAATTCGGATGGGTTTTCGGAGGATATTTATCGGAAAAACAAAAAAAATTCAAATCGCCCAAAACAAAATACGAACTTGAAAAATATCTTTCATCGACGAGATGGCGAGAATACGAAAATGATGAAATATGCTACTACGTTTTTTCCTTTAAAAATGAAGGCAGATTCTGGCATGGAAAAGATGGTTCTGGAATCGGAGAAGGCGGAGACTGGAAAGCAACATCAAGCAACACTGTATCTTTTCACACTTCCTACGTGATGGAATACGAAGAGGATTCATCATGGTCACTGACATTTACATTCAGGGACGACGGTTCATTTTACTATTCAGGCTCCGGCAAAACATTCTATTGCTATCCGGACATTTTCAACAGGGGACCTGAGTTTTATTCAATAAGCACAAAAGAAACTTACCTTACATACATCCAAAACTCGGAATGGAGTCCATACAACGGCAACACAAAAGAGCAGGTTGTGTCATCGGCCATAAAAAAAGGCGCTCCCTATGAAGGCTCAATGTACGAAAATGAATATCATGAATACTGGGATCCAATAATGAAAGAACATCAGGATTCAGCTGACCTCACGAAACGTTGATATTATGGGATTTGCAGTTTTCAAAAAAATACTTTAACTTTTGACGTTCTTTTTCGATTAAATTTAGTGAAAATATTAAACTTCCATGCTATAATAGGGCATCTCTAAAAAATATTTTTCGAGAAGATGTTCTGTTTTTAGCGGAAATGCAGGATGCACAAAATAGGGGGAAAGTTTTGATGTCTTCACTAAGAACACGTTTTATCATTTATTTTGGTCTTTTTATTGTTGTTTCATGTACATGCCTTTCGATTATTGCAGGAGTAAGCCTAAAATCTACAGGCACTGCTTTTGCAAGAAAACAGGGAATTCCTGTCGTAAACAAAGCTTCAGAAGCAATAAACGGTGATGAATTTGCAGAATTCATAAAAAATCCCAAAGAAACAGATTCATATTATGAAAAAACACATAAAGCACTGCTGTCCATAAAAGAAACCGTCGGATGCCGATACCTTTACACGATGGTTCCTGTAAGAGGCACTACATTCCGTTATATCATAGACGGAAGCTGCAGTCCGCAGGATACAGAAAATTTTTCACCGCTTGGTACAGAAGAAGATATAGAAAGCTATGGAGAAGCTCCACTTAATGTAATGAAAAATGGCGGTTTAGAATGTGCCGACATAGAAAAACAGGAGCGATGGGGATGGATACTGAGCACATATAAAGCAATCAAGACTTCTTCCGGTCAAACAGTCGGTTTCATAGGATGTGACATCGACATGGACGAATACGTCAAGATCATGAACCAAAAGGTTGCGGTTATCATTGCATTCGGATTCATTTTCTTTATCCTTGGAGTCATATTGATAAGCTTTGTTTCAAGCGTAATATTCGGACGCATGGCAGTAATTTCAAAAGCCATGGAAAACATCTCTCTGGGAACAGCAGATCTTACGGCACGCATCCCGGAGACAGGAGGAACAGAACTTGAAGGTCTTGCAAGAAATTGCAACAGCGTAATAAAAAGCCTCCACTCTCTGGTTTCAAAACTTCAGGATGAAACAAGTGTTCTTTCATCAGCAGGCATTCAACTTTCAGAAAAAATGAATACACACGTTGGCCAGATGAATTCGACGGTAAGCAACGTTCAATCCATTACATCAAGAATCAACATGCAAAAAGAAAGCATTGAATCCATCACAAGCGATGTAAAGACAGTTCAGGAAGAAATCAACAGTCTCGATGACAGAATTACAGATCAATCACATGCCATTCAGCAATCTTCTATTGCAGTTGAAGATATTTCATCAAACCTCTCATCCATGAACAAAAACATCTCCCTTATTATCGAAGAATATAAAAGACTTGTTCAAGAGTCTGGTGACGGACGTAAGATGCAGGATGAAGTTTCTGAACAGATTGACGATATTGCGCGACAGTCAGAAAATTTGACAGAAGCAAATGAAGCCATAGCGGCCATTGCAAAACAGACAAACCTTCTTGCCATGAATGCAGCTATAGAAGCCGCCCATGCAGGAGAACTTGGAAAGGGATTCGGAGTTGTTGCGGATGAAATTCGTTCCCTCGCAGAAACATCTTCTGCACAGTCAAGCGCAATCAAAGAACTTCTTGAAGGCATTTCAAGTGCAATCAACGGCATTGTAAGTACTTCACAAAAATCGGCAGGTTCATTTGAACGCGTAGGAACGAAAATCAATCAGCTGGACGGTATGATTAAGGAAATGAGAAACGGCATGGAAAAACAGGGACACGGGATAGAAAACATTCTTTCTACAATGAATACCCTCAACAGTACGACTGCAGATATAACAAGGGCTTCTTCCCACATGAATATCACAAGCGTAAAAGTCGTCTCCAATGTAGCGGATTTGCATCAAATGGCTATGGAAACATACGAAAATTCAGAGGCCGTTTCAAGAGATTTGGAAGACATGAAAGTTACGGCAGAAGAAGCAATCAAGGCCACAAACATAAACAGTCAAGTTTCAGAGAAAGTTTCCAACATGATAAATGGATTCACGATTTGATGCAAAATCCAAAATCATGAAGCATTGCCTCACAAGAATGAAAATTTCAGACAGTCCACCAACTTTTGAAAGCAAACAATTGTTTTTTTACCCATAAAGAACTATAGTTCTTAAATATGAACTCAAGAAACAATCAATTTCTTTCATGCATCGGACTCATCCTCACATCATTCATATGGGGATTTGCATTTGTCGTCGTAAAAGACGGTCTTGATTACATAGGACCTTACTGGATGGTTGCCATAAGGTTTTCAATAGCGGCAATTTTTCTTTCATTGATTTACATGAAAAGGCTTTTTAAAATCAACAGAAGCATGCTGATACACGGCATGATGCTTGGGTTTTACCTCTTTGCAGCATACATCGTGCAGACAATCGGATGCAAGTACACGACAGCCGGAAAAAATGCATTCCTCACGACAATATACGTAATACTCGTACCGATTTTAAGCTGGCCCCTATTAAAGAAAAAGCCAACTGCATTCGTTCTTTTGGCGGCCGTAATGTCACTTTCGGGAATCGGACTGCTTACATTATCAGGAGAAAACTCCCAATGGTACTGCATAAACAAAGGCGACCTTCTTACCCTGCTCTGCGGAGTTTTCTTCACATTCCACATAGTATTGGGTGCAATGTTCGTAAAGGATGAAGATCCGATTCTTCTTTCCATACTCCAGTTTGCAGTATGCGGAATTCTGGGTTTTGCAATTTCACCTTTTCTTGACGAAAAAATATCAATTGCCGTCATTTCAGAAAGGAAGGTAATAATCTCCCTGCTTTATCTTGGAATTTTCAGCTCGATGATATGCTTCGTGCTTCAAAACGTATGCCTGAAATTCGTAAAACCTGCACTGGCATCACTTTTTCTTTCACTTGAAAGCGTATTCGGCGTACTTTTCGGATACCTCATGCTCGACGAAACCCTCACGGGAAAATCATGCCTTGGATGCATTTTGATATTTGCATCCATCATGATATCTGAAGTTCTGCCTGAATTAAAAAAACACCACAAGTGAAACGCTTTTACCTGTCTTCCCGGAAATATGAAAGGCCTAGGGATGCTGGACTTTGATTCTGTTTTTTGTTAAATCCCATAAGAACAAGAACTACAATAGTCGCAACATATGGAATCATGTCCAAAAGCTGTGCTGAAACACCAAATCCCTGGAATTTAAATGCAAGTCCCTTCAGCGCACCGAATGCCCAAGACGCAAGAATTGCCTTGAGAGGATTCCATGATGCAAATATTACGAGGGCAATTGAAATCCATCCGGCACCGGCTGTTATGTTTTCCTGCCATCGAGGAACAAAAACAAGCGAAAGATATCCGCCTCCAAGACCGCACAAAAATCCGCCCGCAAGAACATGGGCATATTTGTAAAAGACAACATTTATTCCGCTTGCATCAGCGGCTGCAGGATTTTCACCGACAGAACGAACATTCAGTCCCGTACGCGTATATTTATAGTAAAGGTAAAGGATGACTGCCAATGCAACAGAAAGATAAACGACAATACTTTGGTCAAAAAGCATTGGTCCCAAAACCGGTATGCTTGAAAGAATCGGAAGTTTTATGTGCGAAAATGCATTTGTCACCGATTCAGGGAGAGGAGTCGCAGTAAGAGTCTTTCCAAGATAGCTTGAAATTCCCGTACCGAATGTCGCAAGGACAAGACCTGTAACTACCTGGTTTCCACGCAACGTTATTGTTATGAATGCATAAAGAAGAGCGCCAAGAGAACCTGCAATTCCTGCACAAAAAATTGCCACGACAGGATTTCCTGAAAGGATTCCAAAAAGATATCCAAAGGAAGCACCCATAAGCATCATTCCTTCCGTACCGAGATTCGTGTTTCCGGCCTTTTCAAAAAGAATTCCACCAAGAATTCCATAAAGTATGTGCGTTCCAGTCTGAACCGCAACCTGCAAAAAAAGTCCCAAAGCCAAAATCATTTCTCATCCTCCCTTGATTTCTTTCTGAAGAACATGAACCTGTATCTTACAAAAAATTCGCTTCCAAGTACAAAGAAAATAATTATTCCCTGAAGAATCTGAGCCATGCTTGCAGGTATCTTCATTGAACTTTGAAGAAATGTTCCGCCTTGAATCAGCATTGAAAAAACAAACGATACTACAATCATCAAAATGGGATTAAGCTTTGAAAGCCATGTAGTGATGACCGCTGTAAATCCGAGTCCGTTTGACATGTTGCAAGTAAGGGAATTTTCTATTGCGCTTGACTGCATTGTTCCCGCAATTCCGCAAAGGCCTCCGCTCAAGACTACCGCCAGCACAAGAGTCCTGTTTACATTGATTCCGGCATAACGGGCACTGTCAAGGCTTTCTCCCAAAACGCTCACTTCATAGCCGAATTTCGTACGGGTAAGAAGAACAAACAAAAAGACTGCAAGCAAAATCGTAATGAGCCATCCTGCATGAATTCCAAGAATTTTTGGAAGGACAGCATTGTCTGAAAAACGCGCTATCTGGGGAAAACCTGAACTTTCAGGATCGCGCCACGGTCCGTACTGAAGATATGCAACCCATTTCTGTGCGACATAATTCAGCATGAGAGTTACAAGAGTTTCGCTTGTGCCCCATTTTATTTTAAGACCTGCAGGAATAAGTGCAAAAAATCCGGCACATAAAAAGCCTGCAATGAACATGAGGAAAATGAGCACCGGTGACGGAAGAGATGAAAAATTCAATGCGACAAAAGTCGATGCAAAGGCACCTGCATAAAACTGACCTTCAGCTCCTATGTTCCAGAACTTCATCTTGAATGCAACGCACGTTCCAAGAGAAAGAACTGCAAGTGGAATCGTCTTGTTCACGGTCTCCCGGAATCTATATGCAGAACCAAGGGAACCTTTTAATATCTTTGCATATACTTCGAGAGGATTCATTCCCATGCATGCAATTATTATCATTGACGCAACAAACGATGCCAAAAGAGCGATGCAGTTTGTAATCACAGTCTGTTTTCTAGAAACAATTCTTCGTGTTGAAACTCTGATCATATTTTTTTCCCCATCATAAGAAGTCCAATCTGTTCCTTGGATATGTTTTCAGGATTTTCCATGCCCATGATTTTACCGTCATGAAGCACCATGATTCTGTCGCATATTGCAGTAAGCTGGTCAAGGTCTTCCGCCACAAGAAGAATGGCAACACCCTTTTTCTTTTGTTCGTTGAGCATGGCAATTATGTTGTTGGTGGCACCGACATCAAGTCCCCTGAAAGGATATGACGCAACAAGAACCTTTGGAGACATTTCAAGCTCGCGGCCAAGAAGCACCTTCTGAATGTTTCCGCCTGAAAGCTGCCTTACGGGATTGTGGATTGAAGGAGTAACGATGTCATATCTCGTTATGATTTCCTCAGCCTTGCGATTACCCTTTTTCCTGTTGATGAAAAAACCTTTTTCCTTGTCATACGACCTTAGCATGACATTCTCAGTCATTCCAAGCCCAGCGACAAGCCCCATTCCAAGCCTGTCTTCAGGAACAAAATTCATCCTGACGCCAAGTTTCTTTATCTCCATGGTATTAAGGGTGCAAAGATCTTTTCCGTCAAACAAAATCTTTCCCGAAACCGCTTTCTGAAGCCCCGTAATGACTTCACAAAGCTCTTTTTGTCCGGAACCGACGATTCCTGCGACGCCAAGAAGTTCTCCGCCGTAAATTCCAAACGATATGTCATGAAGCTTTTCAATTCCGTTCTTATCAGCCAAAGTGACATTTTCAACGGAAAGAAGAGGCTCCTTTGTCTTTTCACATTCAACCCTCTCAAGGTCAAGTGACACTTTGTCGCCTATCATGAGGGATGCAAGGATTTTTTCTGAAGCTTCCTTTGTAACGACAGTACCTGCAAGACGGCCTTTTCTCAATACGGTAACCCTGTCAGAAATGCTCATGACTTCATTAAGCTTATGCGTGATGATTATGATTGAGCATCCCTTTTCCTTCATCGTGCGCAAAATCCTAAAAAGAATCTCAGTTTCCTGAGGCGTAAGGACTGCGGTAGGCTCGTCAAGAATGAGAATGCGCGCTCCCCGGTAAAGCATCTTTATGATTTCCACAGTCTGCTTCTCGCTGACGCTCATTGAATTTATTTTTCTGTCAAGGTCAATGTTAAATCCATACTGTTCCTGGAGTTTCTGGATCCTTGACTTGATTGCACTTTTATTGATGAAAAATCCACCGTTCTTTTCACCAAGCGTTATGTTTTCATATGCCGTCATCACATCAACAAGCTTGAAATGCTGGTGAACCATTCCGACACCTGCAAGAATGGCATCCTGTGGGCACGTAAAATTCTCAGGTTTGCCATTTATGTATATCTGTCCCTTTTCGGGAGCATAAATTCCAGAGAGCATGTTTACAAGCGTACTTTTTCCACTTCCATTCTCTCCCAAAAGGGCAAGAACCTCACCCTGCCTGACGTCCAGAGAAATACCATTGTTTGCAAATACGCTTCCGAATGTTTTGGTAAGATCCTTTACTTCAACCGCATTCATTTTTTTTCCTATAGGAGGCAGCTCCATGAGCACCCCTTTGATGACGAACATCCATATAATTTCTTAATGTTCCCCCCAAAAAAACTTTCAGGAGAAACCTTCAAATCGCCAAAAAAATTGGTTCTTCCAAGAATCATCTTAAAAGAACCAACTCGATGCAATGGAAAAACTTCATGAAGAAAAGCTTTTCCAACATTAGGGCACCTCTTGAAATTTCAATTTTCAAGCGATACCCGTTATCAACATCCAAAAAGCAGATCCAAAAATCATGCTTTCAAGATGAAAATTAATTGCTTGAAGGAATAACACCCTCAACACCCTTTACGAACCAAGACATGTTCCATACGTCATTGTCAGACATAACTTCGCCTTCAGCAACCTTGAGTTCACCGTTCTGGTCATAGATTGGGCCTTCAAAAATCTTGAGGGAACCGTCAATGATTGCATCCTGAGCTTCTGCAACTTTTTTGTCTGTTCCTGGAGCGCAAAGATCCGTAAGCTTGTCGAGGCTTACCATGCCAGACTTGAGGCCTTCCCAGTATGAGCGGCTCTTCCATGTTCCGTTAAGGATGCTGTTTACGTCATCAACAATGAATGTTGCCCAGTGGAAAAGAGGAGCCGTAAGATATGCCTTTGGTGCTGCTTTTGGAGATGGAACATTGTAACCGATTGCAAAAGCGCCTTTTTCCTGAGCCGCAATCTGAGGAGATGTAGTATCCTGATGCTGTTCAAGAACATCGCAACCCTTGTTCAAAAGCTCAAGGGCAGCCTGTTTTTCTACAGTCGGATCGTACCATGTGTTTGTCCAGATAACCTCAACTGTCGCATCTGGATTTACCGACTGAACGCCGCGTGCAAAACCGTTGATTCCGCGAATGCATTCAGGAAGCGGGAAAGCTGCAACATAACCGATCTTGTTTGTAGTTGTCTTGAGACCTGCTACAATACCAGCAAGATACCTTGCCTCGTATGCGCGTCCAAAATATGTAGAAACATTTCCTGCTGTCTTATATCCGGAACAGTGTCCGAACTTGATTTCAGGATAATCCTTTGCAACCTTGATTGTCCAGTCCATGAAACCGAAGCTTGTCGTATAGATTGCATTACATCCCTGGTCAATGAGATCGCGAATCACTTTTTCACAGTCTGAATTCTCAGGAACATTCTCAACATACAAAGTCTGAATTCCAAGCTGCTCAAGGGCAAGACGACCCTGATCCTGAGCCTGGGTATATCCTTCATCGTTGATTGAACCGATGTAAACAAAACCAACTTTAAGATTGTCCTTTGTAAGGGTCTTTGTTGTTTCTGCTGATTTTTTTGAACATCCAGAGAATGCCAAAACCACTGCTGCCATTGAACACAATGCAACTTTGCCGAATTTCATAATTTCACCTCATATAAAATACATGATAATCAGGACAACCCGAATTTAAGTTTTCAAGAAGTCCCGAATCAACATGCAGATTATGCAAAATAAATCTGACCGTCACCGGTCATGCTCTTGATTATTGCTCCGCTTTCAATCCTGTAACCTTTTGAGCGAAGTTTCTGACCGCCGTCCTGAAAGCCCTTTTCAATCGCAATGCATGCACCCTGAACACATGCCCCTGCACTTTCCACAAGATTCACAAGGCCTTCGAGAGCGCTTCCGTTTGCAAGAAAATCATCAACAAGCAAAACCTTGTCTCCCTCAGAAAGATATTTCCTTGAAACGACTACATTATAATTGCGTGAATGAGTAAAAGACCATACAGTCGTAGAATAAACATCTTCAGAAATATTGGAACTCTGATGCTTTTTTGCAAAAACGACAGGAACATTGCCAAATGCACGTGCCACGGAACATGCCACAGCTATGCCGCTAGATTCGATTGTAAGGATTTTTGTGATTTCAGTCCCTTCAAAAAGTTTTTTCCATTCAGCTGCAAGACCGTCAAGAAGTGCAACATCAATCTGATGGTTTAAAAAACTGCTGACTTTAAGAATGTTTCCAGGAAGAACTTCTCCATCTTTCCTGATTCTGTTTTCAAGTAATTCCATACCATATAGTATATAAAATTACATAATTTTGCAATAGATGGCCTCTTTTTCCACGAAATGCATTTTTCACCATAAAATCGCAAAAAAAACAAAGCAAAGACGAAAAACAGAAAACTTTGTATGACAATTTCGTCACAAATGTCCAAAAAATCGCAAATCTCACGACAATCCAGCATG
>JAZQMW010000083.1:0-3144 GCA_045627025.1 Treponema sp.
GTCAATCGTATGGAACGGACCTGTTGGAGTATTCGAATTCGTAAACTTTGCAAAGGAATCAGAAGCCGTAGCACGCCTTGTTGCAGGAGCAACAGGAAAGGGTGCAATGACAGTTGTTGGTGGCGGTGACTCAGTTGCAGCCGTAAACAAGTTCAAGCTTGCAGACAAAATGAGCCACGTATCAACAGGTGGCGGTGCTTCCCTCGAATTCCTCGAAGGAAAGACACTCCCAGGAATTGCAATTCTTGCAACAAAATAAGTTTTCATGCGGACAGCCTTCGGCTGCCGCATAAAACATCATGTCATGACACCATTCGGTGCATGGCAAACCAATTTCGTGTCCGACACATCCGTGCGGCACAAATCATAGAATCTGGCATTGTTTTGGTGCCGGATTTTTTTTAAGATGTCATTAAGATTTCAAAACATTGAAAGCATTCTCATGTTTAAAATAGGAAATATCCTTGCATAAAAACGCCCCTGGTTCTACATTGAACAAAAATGACTTTTATTCTATAATGAAAATCTCTAAAAATTTCAATTTTCAGAGGTAACTTCAAAAACGATGTTCCAGGACTTGTAGTTTCAAGGCTTGTAACTCATCGGCATCTCTAAACAGTATTTTTTAGGGATACCATAACGCATATTCAAAAATCGAAGTCACAATAAAATTACTGGCATCTGTCATAAAATCAAGGAAGAAAAAAAATGATTTACAGCAACATACTTGAAGCCATGGGTCATACACCTGTCATTGAACTGCAAAAGATGAAGGAAGAAAACGCCGCAAGAATTCTCGTAAAATTTGAAGGGCTCAATGTTGGCGGCTCGATAAAAACCCGCACGGCATACAACATGATTCTTGATGCAGAAAAAAAAGGGCTCATTAACAAAGATACAATAATCGTAGAACCTACAAGCGGAAACCAGGGAATAGGACTTGCACTCATAGGAGCAGTCAGGGGATACAAGACGATAATCATAATGCCTGATTCTGTCAGCGAGGAAAGAAGAAAACTTGTAAAGCATTACGGAGCAGAAGTGAAGCTCATCCATGATTCTGGAGATATTGGAAAATGCATCAACGAGTGCGTGAATACGGCATTCTGCATGCAGCACATGGATTCAAACGTATTCATTCCACAGCAGTTTGAAAACCCTGCAAACCCGGCAATACACAGATCCACAACGGCACAGGAAATTCTTGATGACGTTGAAGGCCCGATTGACGGTTTTGTATCTGGAATCGGAACTGGCGGAACACTTACAGGTATCGGCGAAAAGCTTAAGGAAAAGAACCCTGAAATCACGATTTGGGCAGTGGAGCCTGAACATGCGGCAATACTTGCAGGAGGAACCGTCGGAACGCACCTTCAGATGGGTATCGGAGACGGACTCATTCCGGCAAACCTGAACCAGGAAATTTATGACGACATCTACATCGTCACAGATGAGCAGGCCATAAAGACTTCGCGTGAGCTTGCAAAAAAAGAAGGCATAATGTGCGGCATTTCAAGCGGAACAAACGTTGCGGCAGCCCTTGAACTTGCAAGAAAGCTTGGCAAAGGAAAAACGGTAGTCACAGTACTTCCAGATACTGCGGAAAGATATTTTTCAACACCGCTTTTTGACGAGGAAATGTTCAACTGACACTTGCATGCATTAAAAAACATGCATGCACATCAAAAAGAGGCTTTTCAAAGACATGAAAATACTTTCAACTGAAAACATCATCAACGCGCCGGTTTTCATATGGGGAGAAGACCAAACCCACAATGACAGTGCAGAAAATCTTTTTGAAAAAATCAAGGCTCTGACAGATGCCCCCTTTAATCTTGCAGCATTTGATGTCATCGACTGGAATTCTCAGTTTTCCCCATGGTGTGCACCAGCTGTTTTGGGCAAAGATGATTTTAAGGGAAAAGGAAATGAGACTTTAAAATTTCTGGAATCCGAAATGATTCCTGAAATAAAACAAATTTTTCAAAAAAATGACATTTATCTTGCAGGATATTCACTTGCAGGATTGTTTTCACTCTGGGCCTTGCACGAATCAAATCTATTTGACGGAGCCGTCTGCTGTTCATCTTCATTATGGTTTGACAAATGGGATGAATATGCATCGTCTCATAAAATCAAATCACCTTCCAAAATATACATGAGTCTTGGAGACCGTGAAGAAAAAACAAAAAACAAGACAATGGCAAAAGTCGGAGACAGGACACGAAAACAAATTGAAATTCTAAGCATGGAAGAGAATGCGGTAAAATTCCATTTTGAGTGGAATGAAGGCGGACATTTTGAAAATCCTTCAGGACGCCTTGCAAAAGGAATCGCAAAAATCATTGCCTGGTGAAAGGAAACTGGCAAAAGACTTAAGTGAACCTCTAAAATCAATATAACAAGCCCCTGAACGGCGAGACTGCTGAAAAAGCCGAAATCGCGGTGGTTATTGACATTTCTACAGCTCAATGACCACATCATTTTTCTAAAATTAGGACTTTTTCAGTGACTTTTAAAAAATTCTCAGTGACTTTTAAAAAATTCTCAGTGAGTTTTTAAAAATTCTCAGTGAGTTTTTAAAAATTCTCAGTGACTTTTTCAGGCATTTGCAATACGGACAAAATTAAAGCCAATTAAGAAAGATTATGTCCAAGGAAAGCGGTGTTTGAGCTATGTCGAAACTACCGCATGTGTTTTTTAGGCTTCTTGATTTCGACACTCTCAATCGACGAAGCGATACTATTTCCGTACGCTTACAGCCAAGATGCAACCAAAACCTTTACAATTGCAAAAAAATCCCCCTTAAAGCATTCGCTTAAAGGGGGATTTGCCACAACCGTCCGACTGCATGCAAACAGACTAAAACAGGCTACTTAATTTCCGCCGCCGTTTACAGGCGTAAAGCCGTTTGCAGCATTAATGAAAGATATGTCGGTATGAACAGACTGGGAAGCCAAGGCCTCAACAATTTCACTGTCGGCAATAAGTTCACATGCAATACCGCCAAAAAGACCGGTACCGGCAGCTTCATCCTTAGAAATATCACGCTCGCGACTTCCACCCACAACGAGGAAGTATTCGGCTCCATCAAACATAATGCTGGCGTTAGAAATAAATGCAGAACCTCTATACCATTCGCCA
>JAZQMW010000084.1:0-24549 GCA_045627025.1 Treponema sp.
AACTGCTAATAATACTTTTGTTATTCTGAAAATATTCTTTTTCATCATGCTTCCTATAAAAAACCGCGTTAGCGTTAGTGTTAGCATTAGCGTTAGCGGCAGCACCTCCTGTTAATTACTGAAAGTATTATATATTTCTTACGTCTTATTAGCAAGAATGTTTTAAAAATAAAAAGGGAAATTAACAGTATATCAATTTCCCTTTTTTCATAATGCACATACTAAAAAATTATAATAGTATAACAACCGCAAGTAACATTAATCAAATCTTCTGTTTCTAAATAATTTGTAAAAATCATAATTCTACCTCCACGTATGAGATTTTTTTGAAATCAGCTTGTAACTGTTTCCTTGTCTCACACAGTATGGCTACATTATAGAAAGGTGATGTTGCCAGATGTAGGACAGAATCTAATCGGTTTTATTTACCTTCCACCAGCCGTTTTTGTTTGCGCCGACGCGTTCAATTTTTCCATCTCGGGTAAGTTCAGATAATGCACGGGTAATTGTGGCACGAGAAAGCCCTGTTGCGTTTTCAAGTTCGAGTTTTGTTTGGCGAGAATTTATTTTAAGGCAATCGAATACTGTTTGGGCAGAAGTTTTCTTTCCATTTTTGATATACATTACACCGCTTTCTTCGTAGCGATTTTGCAAAAGAGTTTTTGCTTCTTCAATTCGCTGCATCAAAACTTTTACGAGTGCATCTTTTTTGTCCTGGTCAATTCGTTTCAGCTTTCTCAAAAGTTTTTCATACCATTTGTCAATGCCTTTTAATTTTTCCAAATCGATTTTTCCGTAAAGTTTTTCAAATGGAAGAATTTTGAACTGTTTCATCTGAGTTTCTTCAAAAGGTTTTGCCGCAATCTGAAAAGATGACTTCATCGGAATTTCAAAATCGAGTTTATTTAAAAACATTGATTTTCCAGAATCGTAAACAGGCGCAACACCATTCCATTTTCGTGTCAGGGTTTCACGTATGAAACTGATGTTGTATGTGTGGCGGTCTTCGTTTGCAATAATGAAATCAAGCAAAAGCATTTTCAATAAATCTTCTTCCGCATTTGGAATTTCCAAATCGGCACAGCGCGCAATTAATTTTTCAAAACTGTAGCATTGATTTTTTTCAAGATGAATGTCGTGATAAACGCTTTCCATCGGTACCATTTCATGATTTTCATCAACAATGTCCTGACAGACTGAATAATATTGCTCATCACGGATTTCGAATGTATACGGAATATAATTTATTTCCAGCCGGCGGCAGATTTCTGAAGCGAGAACTTCATTTAAAGGTTCCATCTGCTCCGTTCCAGACCCTGTTTTTTCAAGATAATTTATTCCGTCTTTTTGAATCCAACGTTTGGGAAGTTCACCGCCTGTCGTGTTGTCCGGTGAATGGGAATTTGTATTTCGGTTGAGGTTTGATGAATTGTTTACGAGCCGCAATCCGATGGCACTGTCGTATTCATTTGTAAAAAAATTTACATCGTTCCACCACAGCTTTCCGACTTCATCCTGACTCAAAATCCAGTACTGGTCTGAAAGACTTAAGAAGTGACTCTTTTTGGCGAGAGTGTATGCTGAATCAACTTCAAGCTCTTTTAAAACATTTTGAAAATATTTTCTATTATATGGAATCATTCTGTTGTTCAAAAAATCTTTAAGCTTTTCGCAGAGTCCGTAAAGATTCGAGTCGTCCGGTTTTGCATTTGTAAAAAGATGAACCGGCAAATCTTCTTTATTCAAGACTTTTGTGACTTTCGTAATGTTTTGTTGTTCATCTTCTTCAAAAACCAAAATCGGTACATTCTTTTTGTAAAGGTAAAATTCCATGTTTTTAATATATCATATATAGGATCAAAATCAAGATTTATCGGCTCAAATTTAGTAATATTTGCAAAAAAAACGCATTTTATCGGCTCAGATTTAATATTTTTCGATATTTAAAGGCTCAAAAATTGTCTTTTTTATGCAAATATGAAATTTTATCGGCTCAATTTCCTTAGCGTAGGGTATGGAGCACCTGCGAAGCAGTCCACCGCAGTGAAGCGAGGAGGATGAGCGTGAGCGAAGTGCGGAACACCCGTTAAACGCGCCATAAAAAAATCAACAACATTTCCTTTCTGTGTATTTTTTTGCTTTTCAATTGAATTGATAACGGATATAATTATCAGACTTTATTTTGGAGTAAAAAATGATACAGATATTCGGATGTTTGAAAAATTTTGATGTTAAGACTGCACAAAGATGGTTTAGCGAGCGACGTATTCCCTTTCAATTCATAGATTTAAGGGAAAAAGAAATGAGTGAGGGTGAATTTGATTCTGTTGTTTCTGCACTTGCAAAGCAATATGGCAGCCGTCAAGATGCAGTCAATGAATTGATTGATAAAAAATCCAGGGATTACAGTTCGATTGCATACCTTGATGACGGCGAAATTGAGTCAAAACTTTTTGAAAACCAGATTAAGCTCATGAAACAGCCTGTTTGCAGAAATGGAAAAACAGATGCTACGGTAGGCTTGCAGCAAAAAATCTGGGAAAACTGGAAATAATCTTTTTTTATTCTTTTAAAATCTATTTTCTCGACTCTGTATAAAATGTTAGCTAACTTATATTTAGTTAACTAACTTTTATTTTTTTATATATAATATATGGGCATATCCAGCAATTGCAATTTTAAGGTTTTCCATGCAGTCATTATGGGAGGAAATATGTACACAACATCAATTTATGAAGCCAGAAACAATTTATCCAATTATGTTTCTCTTGCAGAAAATGGCGAAGATGTGATTCTTACGCGTTACAACAAACCGGTGGCTGTTATTACAAGTTATGATGGGTATGAGAAAAAAGATGATGGGCCATCATTTTTAGATGAGCTGCAAAAACTCAAAGAAGAATATGCAGATGTTTTAGACAATGAAGGCATTCCTTTGCCGCCTAAAGTATATCCTGATCCAAGCAGAAAAATTTTTGATAAAGAAGAATAAAATTGTAACTTCTAAAACGGTGCAGTTTTTTACCTCAAGTTTACGTTGCAAATTTGAATCATCAAATGTACATTCTAATTTCATTAAGAATGTGCTTAAAAAGTTAAATTGAAATTTACACATTGAATTTTTATGGGAGAATAAAAAATGAATAAAGTTTACTTACTTGACACAAATATCGTTTCGGAATTTTCAAAACAACAGCCGAATGAAATGGTCTTTGAGTTTTACAAGGCAAGAAAAAATCTTTGTGCCATTTCTTCCATCACTTGGCAGGAACTTATTTATGGTGTTTCAAAAATACCAGAAGGAAGACGCAAAGAATATGTTGCAAAAACTATTCAAACAATATTTAATAATATAGAAATTCTTCCGTATGATGATTTTTCAGCAGAAATATGCGGAAAGGCACTCGGAACCATGAAAAAACAAGGTCAACCTCTCCCCTGCACTGACACGCAAATTGCATCTACAGCCATTGCAAACGGCATGGTTTTAGTAACACACAACGTGAAAGATTTTTCTGAGCTTTCAGAACGGTCTTTTCTGAGGGTTGAAGACTGGTTTTCGGCATGAAAAACTTCTGCATGGCTTTAAGCGATGTGGGGTTTCACCTAATTTTTTAAACCTTGGAGCAGAGAAAAAATCTCACCCCAAAGTTTTTTTAATCATTTGACTGCAAACCCAATTTTGTAATTGAGTCCATGATGTTTGGTGCAAAAGAATTTTTGATACAATTTTCTGTACCAAACAAGATTTATTCAAGAACTACTTTTGCAGAACAGCCAGTATTTTTACCCAAGACGTAATTTTCAGACAGATAAACATAGTACGTTCCTTTTTCGAGGTAGATTTTTCTTGTAATACTTTCAGACTTGATATCTTGAATTCC
This sequence comes from Treponema sp., assembly GCA_045627025.1. Classification (GTDB taxonomy): domain Bacteria; phylum Spirochaetota; class Spirochaetia; order Treponematales; family Treponemataceae; genus Treponema_D. Next base: position 3,885 of record JAZQMW010000084.1, read on the forward strand.
TATGAAATAAGAAGAAGGAACGGATGAAGACTTAGTCTGGCTTAAATATCCATCCAATGATGCGGCATTTTCTGTCGTATCGGTAAAGGTAACTGAAACCAAGCATGTTCTCGGTATTTTAATTTCATATCTTGACAAGCCGTCAACAGTCACAGTCTTTGTATCAAGAATCGTTTCCGAAAGTTCCACGCCAGAATCTGAGTAAACAGAAATCTTTTCATCCACAGGATTTTCTAATGATGACGAATTTACGCCGTTGGTTTTATTTTTCCCGATTACATAACCGTAATATCCAGACTCATCATCGCTTCCGGTTACAGTAACATTATCCACATACGAGTTTGTTTTAGTATCAGTTGTTCGATGAATTATGCTTCCTTCGTTATATCCACAGAAACCGCCTGCATAGCTTTCACCTGATGACTTGCCTTTTACAACAGTATCTGAAACATATGCATCATAAGCATAAATGATTCCTGAATTTTTACCGCAAATGCCACCTGCATATGTACATGACTCTCCGTCAATCGTACAATTATCCAGATAACAATCTTCAATTACTCCGGATTCAGAATTTTCATTGCAAATGCCGCCTGTACATGAGCTTGATTTTGAACCGGTTATCGTGCACTTTGCAACACCACAAGAGTATATCGTTCCATGATTTATCTTTGCAATCGGCGCATATCCTGTCATTTTAACGCCATAAACTGTTACACCTTCAATTGTACCTCGATTTGTATTGCAGACAGGACCGTCTATCTCAAGATTGGAAATTTTCGCATCTTCAGAGATTTCATCAAACAAAACACCATTCAGGCTGCTGATGGCATAACCCATGCCAATGATATTTCCATTAAATTTTTTACCAGATGTCAACAAAAGGGCCGGGGATTCAATATTTACCATCTGCACATAAACATCGACATTTATCTGGCCTGAAACTTTATTTGCAAAAGGAGCGCCCATCAAGGCATTCCATTGATTTGCATTTCTTACATTGTAATAACCGCTGTATGCGCCGGATGTATTTTTTTCACCGCACCACTGTGCATAAAGAATAATATCTTCGGTTAAGGAAAGTTTTTTTCCTTCCTCATAACGATTTCCGCTTCCATCTGCATTTGTATCCCATCCACAAAATGTCAGCTTTGAGCCTTCTTGTGTCGCAATAAAATCTGCAAATGCTTCATTGCATGATGCAAGACCCTCGCCACTTTCAAACTGCTGGATATAGATATCCGTGTAATCATTGTATGGATAATTCAAAGATTTGTAATTGACTGCATAAGTTACTTTTGTAAATTCTGCCCACTGTGCATAAAGAGTAATGTCTTTCGTTAAAGTTACAGACTCTCCGGCCTTGTAAGAAGTACCGCTTCCGTTTGCCTGCGTATTCCATTCCTTAAAACGCTTGTTTCCATCTCCTGCAAAACCAAGTGCTTCTGCATCAGCCAAAACAGAACCTTCATAGAACACATGGTTCTTTGAGTCTGCATTTGTATTGTTTGAATTGTATGTTACCTTGTGGCCAGAAGTTCCATTTTTCTGAGTTACATTCTTTGCCGAGCTGAACGGATAAAATGTATTCTTGCTTAAATAACCTGCCTGCACATAAACTGGTATCGGGTAGACAAAGATGCTTCCGTCTGTTCCTGTAAACGTAAACGTCACAATGTGGAATCCCTCATCAACAGGAGCTGAAGTAAAGGTTGCGGTTGTGCATGAAATGCTGTATTCGTTTCCATCTTCATCTTTTGTGGTATTGATGGAAAATTTTGAAGAATCTTTTGTTGCGATAAGCTTTGAATCAACAGCTATGGAAATTGCAGGATATTTTGACGATCCATATTCTATATATTTTTTAAAATCATCATCAACATTACTTATGGAATTGTAATAAACCGTGACTGAAAACAAACCTGTCTGAGCGCCGCTTGGATCACAAGTCAAAGAAGAAAAATTAAGTGCTGTCGTGCTTCCTGCAGAAAGTACCTTATTGCTCAAAGTCTGAGTCATTTTGGCACCGTAATTTTTCAAAGCAATCATAAAATCATATGTGTCGGGAGTAAAAGTTTTGGAATAAGGAGAAAGCTGCATTTCACCGACATCTTTCCATGATGCGCATAAAGTATCTTCAGTTCCAAGGACTGCACCACTTGAAGAAAGCCTTGCATAAAAATTGATGTCAGTAAAACTTTCAGAACTTTCATTTGAGGCTTTGGTTGCCATTACAGTACGCTCATTATTTTTTTCAGTGTTTTCACAAATGTTTTTAAGCCCCAAAGAAATTGCAATTCCTGCATCTCCGGATTTTGGAGACGAATCTTCATTTATTTCAATAAAATTGGAACAAGACACTGCCAACAAAACTGATGATAAAAGAACAGATTTTATTGTTCCATATACAAACTGCTTTATATTTTTCATATCATAAACCTCTCACAAATCCTATTCACCTTTTGCCACGCTTACAACCATAGTTGAACCGTAAGTCCTTCCGTTTAATTTCGATGTTGCCATTACAGAATGCTGTCCTTCACTCAGTAAATAAACAGAAAGAGATGCGCCTGTTTCATTTTCCACTTCCAAGCCGTCAACAAACCATTTATAAATTACCGATTCATTCAAGTTTGCCTTAAATGACTGTGAGTCAGAATCGTAAGTCAAAGTAACATCAGATGAATTGGATGGAGACAGAATGCTTACAGTCATGCCAACCTGTATTTTTTCCCACTGTGCATATAGAGATACAGTTTCATTATTTTTTTCACCCTTCCACGTAAAGCTTGCACATTCTGCATAACTTGTTCCGCTTCCGTCTGCTTTTGTATTCCAGCCTGCAAATTTATATCCTGATGCATAATAGGCATTTGATGCAAAATTTTTTGCAGTTGCATAATCAAAACTTGATGCATTCATGAAACCATTTACAGTGATTCCTTTCGGTGCATTTTTTTCATAGGAAACGGAAACTGTCCACGGAGTCCATTTTGCATTAAGAGTCATGTCATAAGTTGTTTTGTAATAGATTTTTGTAGTTGAAAAAATGTCTCCTTCCTCATACCATCCGTTAAATTTATATCCCGTGGATTCAAGAACATAGATTCCTGTCGATATGTCGAGTCCGTCTGAATAAGAAGACGAATATTTCCAGGTTACAGGCTCAGGTGCAGTTCCATGCTCTGTAACAAATGCAGCTTTATATGTTGCATTGGAAAATTTCGGTCTGAATGTTGCATCGCCCGTTACGGAATATTTTGAAAAATCAATGACAGTCTGGGTAGAATCTCCATCCAGATAATAACCATCATGCCTGCAGCCGATTTTTGAAGCGGAAGGAAGTTGTGCAGCAGGAATTACATCTCCAGCATCAGCATAAACAGTGTCGTAACTTGCATATGAAGAATCACTTGTGTAGAATTTCAGCATGTAGCATTCATCATTTGTAAAGCAAGGATACAAAGTAACTGTGGCACCATCTGTTGATGCAAGATTTTTTACCTTTGAACCGTCTGCATACTCGCCTTTCTTGCTGTAGCTTGTTTGCGATTTAGTCCAGCCGCGAGCCTTATAGGTTGTACCATAAGATGAACAGGTGAGATTGTTTGAAGGAAGAGTATACTCTTTATCATAAACACATGAAATATCTGAAGGAAAAGCACCTGTTACAGTCCGATAATCTGAAGATTTTGCGAATTTAATCGTATAGGAAACAGGTTTTGTCTTGACGGTAATCCTGCAGTCCTTTTCAGTTGTAAAAGAACCTGAGAAAACTTCGTTTTTGTTTTCATCAAAAAATGTACATACATAGCCACGCTTTGAATAATTGAAACGCACAAGTTCCAAAACATAAGTGTTGTAAACTTTCTGTGAGCCTATCTTTTCTCCATTTTCACTTACAAAAGTTATTTCTGCCGAGGTCTGACAATCATCTGAGTCACTTGATTCAGATGAACATCCCGATGCCAAAAATATGAATGGAATGAAAAAAAACAGAGCAATTAATCCAAGAAACTTTTTTTCCATAAAACTTTTCTCCTTTCTAAAATTATAATGCCAGCCATGTATCATGAATTCAAAGCCATGCGCATATCATTATAGAAAAAAAAAAAAAAAAAATGCAATAGAATTTTGAACATTGACTTGCAGGCTTTTTTTTGCGACATCTTTATGAGAAATCATGCATCGACATGATTTTGTTGCGGCCTTGTAGCGGTTTTCATTTCAATGTACGTTTGCCTTTATGTTGAGACATTTTGGAGACCGGCATACAGTCAGCTTTTTCGTAACGTTTTTAAATCCTGATGATGAATCTTTGCATGCCTTTTGGAAAATTTAAATCTTTTATCACTTTACAGAACCAATCTTTCATTGTATCATACTAACAAGTGTTAGTCTGGAGAACGCACATGCATGACAAAATATCAAAAGAAAAAATCGCAACGACATACCTTGAAAAATCTTTTTACGATTCCTCGGAAGAAACAAGTCTTGGCGACATTGCATCAATTCTTGGAATCAAAAAAGCTTCGCTTTACAACCACATAAAAAGCCGCGACGAGATGATTTCATACACAACAAGTTATGCAAAAGAATGCCTTGACGACATTGTCATTATCCCAAACGATATTGCAAGCGTCGTGAAAAAATATTCATCAGAAACAGTATTCAAGGGCATCATAAACCATTACATCAAGATTTTTGAAAAAGATCCATTGCAGGAAGTTTACACATTTCTTGAAAGCAGAAAATATTTCGACACGGAAGCATTGAAAATCATCACAAACCACAAAAACAGGCTTCTTGGAGAATTTGAAAAAGTCATGGAATCACTTTTGGAAGAGAAAAAAATGTGCTGCAAAAAAGAGCAGATTCCTTTTGCATCTTCAATTCTCGGACACGCAGTTCTTGACATGCTGAACTTTCATATGCTTGAACGTAAAAAAAAGATGCTTTCCTCCAGGGGAAAAAAAACAGACGACATTTTCATTGGAAGCAGTACAGAGAATTCAATCGATAAAATAGATGAAGTCATAGAACAGTTTCTGAAACTGCTAAAATAAACATCAACTCGAAATTTACAAATAATTTTTTTCAAAAAAAAGCCGGAAAAACTGATTGTGCAGTCCTTCCGGCCTTTTCATTTATTTTCCGAAAGCCCATTCAAGATGAACTTTCGAAATCACTCACATCCGCATCAGAATACGCTCGTCCTGATACCGATAGATGTCGTATAAACATACTTCTTTGCATCTCCACCGGCAACGTCAGACGGAATGAACCAAAGCTGTGGCTCCGTGTAGAATGCCCAAGTCTTGAACCTCTTCCATTCAGAGAATGTGACTCGAGGGAATTCCACCTGAATCAAGGCTGCAGAAAGCATCTGTGGAACAGATTCTCCCTTTGCAATACCTGCACCAGTTTCAGTGAAGTAAGAGAAATTTGCTCCTACTGCAACTGTGGCAGAAAGCCAATCCCAGTCACGACCCAAGAAATATCTGAACGGCAGATAAAGAAGCTGTGCGATAATCTTTCCAGAGAATACATTTCCTCCGAAACGACCGTCAGTTTTATCCTTTCCAAGCACATCATTTACAGAATCACGCTGTGACTGTGTGAACTGACCGAACGATGCCTGAACTTTTACAGCACCATCAAATGCCGTAAGACCCAAACCTACGCTATAAAGTGTAGAACCCCAGAATGAAGCATCAAAATAAAGTCCCTGAATGAATCCCGGAATCTCATAAGATGCCTTGTCTCCCTTTCTGAGTGCAAGAGTTACGTTTGAAAGGTTGACATCATCACTTGAAAGACCCTGGAACAAAAGTTCCTGATTGTATCTTCCGCTTTCACCAGGTGAAATGAGCTTAATGAACGGTGCCGTACGGTCAACCTGTACAAGACATCTTGTAACTGCATTTTCACCATTCAACATCTCTGCCTTTACAAGCATGAAATGGTATCCGGCTGGAATATCAAGGTTTTCAACACGGTATTCCCAATCACCCTTTCCTTCTTTTGATACAGGAACATAAGTCTTTCCGTTATCAAAGCTAAGGTATACGCGCTTAATCTTTTTCTTAAGGATTTCTTTCTTATATTCAGAATCGATATCCTTTTTCTTAAGTTCGCTTTCTTCCATGATTGAAAGTGTATATCCTGCATGACCTTTTAAGATTGGACGCTTAACGGCAAAGTCACCATATGTAAAGTTGTCAAGAGTCACCCATGGTCCTGTAGCTGCATACAGGAATGTCTGCTCATTTGATACAATCTTCTTTCCGGATTTTGTAATTGCAACGGTTTGATATGTGTGTCGTCCGCTTGCAAGTGTATAGCCAGAACCAATCTGAACGGCATACTTGTTTCCCTGCTCATCACATCTCTCTTCTGCAAGAGGATAAAGTGTTGTCTGCAAATTGAACTTAAAGTAACCGGAATCAGTAAGGGCAACTTTTCCGCACTCTTCCATCTTTCTTGAATCTACATAAAGCTCTATGTAATCAATAGGATCTTCTTTTGAAGAATATGCAGTACCAAAGATGTTAAAGTCGCTTGCAACATGCTCGCCGTTCAAAGGATAAAGAAGGCTTACTTTTGCAAGAGGTCTTGTCTTGTCAACTTCAACGTTTCGGCTTACACGAGAAAGGTTTCCTGCCGCATCAACACCAGTAATTTCAACGTTATAAAGTCCGTTTGAAAGTTCACTGACATCAACTACCTGAGTAATGATTTCATCAGGCTCAAGAGTTCTGAGTGCAAGACGATCTGGGATAGTCTTTCCGTCAAGACTCCTGATTCTGAGAGTAAGGTCAATGAGACCAATGTTATCTGTTGTCTGACCGCTCAAGAAAATATTCTTTGCAGTCTTTGCACCGTCAAGAGGAAGCTCAAGACGAAGCTCTGGTGGCGTATTATCAACATTTATCAAAGATGAATAAAGTGCAGAAATCTGATAACAGTCCCAAATCTTTATGAATACAACGTGAGTTCCGTCCTGGATGACATTTGTATCAAACTCATATGACCAAGAAGTTGTTCCTTCTGCATCATTGTAGCTTGCACCATTATCAATGGAAACCTGAACCCTGCTTATGTCGTTTTTATCACTTGCCCAACCCTTGAGGACAACAGTACCCCTTACAGTCTTGCTGATTTCAGGTTCCGTCATGCCACCCTTAGGCTCTTCAAGAGAAACCCTGAAGTTTCGGACAACCTCATCACCTTTGACACCATTTATGTCAACTGAGTAAGCTGTAATAGAGTGCTCATTATCAGTCATTGAAAGAAGAGGAATATTTACCTTGAAGCTTGAAGCAAGTTCTTCATTCATGAGCTGATATTCACCCTTGTCTATCTTATAGAAAGTCTTGCATGCACCATCATCATCATAAACAACGCCAGAAATCGTAAAGTCTGTCGTGATTACCTGATTGTCTTCAGGCAAATGTATTTCTGTTACAGGCTTGTCGCTTTCTTCATCAACAGTGAATCCCCACTTGTCTACAGTAGTAACATTTCCATTTGCATCACAGAATGTAAACTTCATGCCATTGTCAATTGGTGCGTTTTCTGTTCCAACCCTCATGTTTGGCAAAGAAGAATTCATTGTCCTGAGTGAATCGAATCTGAGTGAAACAGGCTCTTCAACACCAGTTTCTTCATTCATTGCCTGCTTTACAGGTACTTCTTCAGGAAGCTTGAATATGTCGAAATCAAGTTTCTGCTTTTCTGATGCGCTTATGTAATGCATGTCCTTGATGTAGCTGCCGTCAGAAACCTTAAAGAGGATTGTATTTTCTCCGTTTACAACCATGCCTTCATCCGGAAGAAGTACAGTTACTTCAGGAGGTGTCACATCCTTATGAATTACAGTGTTGTAGTAAGAAATCTTTCCGACTTTGTCTACAGCCTTGAGTGTAACAGGAACATATCCGTCTTCTGTTTCCTTCAAGTTGATGTCGAAAGAGAAATCTCCAGTCTTTGAGAAACTTGCATCAGTCCAAGAAATCTCGCGAGTCTCCACTACCTTTCCGTTTTTGTCGAGTACATCAGGCATTGCATCCTGAATTGTATAAGAAAGCAACTTAATGCCGCTTGCATCTGCAACATTACCTGTAACAGTCACAACATCTTTCTGGAAGCTCATGGCAAGAGGAGCCGTAACCGTGATTGAAGGTTTTTCAGAATCAACATAGAGAGTTACTGCAGGAGACTTGTATATACCGCCATCTTCAGCAGTAGCAACAAGAACAACATTATTGTAAACGCCTTCCTTGTAACCTCTGATTTTTACGATATTTCCATCAGCAGCAGCTTCAAGACCTTCAACAGGCTTTTCAAGGGCTGCCGTAACTTTACCGGTAACATTTGCATAGCCTACAAGCTGTGTACCGTCATTCAAAACGTATGCTTTCAGTTCATCGTTATAAACTGTATCTTCCGTAGAAGTCCAATAAATGCGTGATTCACTGTCAAGAATTACGTGATTTCTCAAGACATTGAATGTACCGTTAACCTTTACGGAATATCCCCTTACATCAGAAACAACAGCATTAAGCTTTGTTATTCGTGCTGGAAGATCCCTTAAAGGAATGGAAGCTTCATATTCATATTCTTTCAGTTCATCATCATAAGAAATCTCAACTGGGGCAACATTGCCTTCCTGTGTAGATTTTCCACCAGGAGCAGTTTCACCGTCAAGAACATATGCAACGTTCTTAAGCTGACTGTTGCTCTTTATTGAAACAAGAACAGTATGTATTTCATCTTTTGGAATTACCCTGTCAATTGCGACATCCATGCCGCTCTTGTACTCTGCACCGTCAATATTCACAATGCGAGGCTTAATGATGCTTGGAGAAACAACAGCAAGTGGAGTTGCCTTGTATACAGGCACTTTCTTTGCGTCATCAGCATCAAGAGGTGATGTAGTAAACTCTATAGGAGCCTGGTCTGCCCTGATTGTAGATGAACGAACATACTTAAATTCATTGTCAACCTGACCCTGATATACACAAACACCATAATAATCAAAGCCTTCAAGCCAATAAAGCTTAGGCTCTGCTTTCTGCATAGGATTTCCCTTATCATCAAGGAAATCAGAAGATGCAGGTGCCAAAGGAATTTTCTTTACGAGAATTGCCTGAGATGCCTTCTGACCGTCTGCTGTCTCTGCAAGAATCTCAATTACGGAAACACCGTCAACAAAATTGTCAAAGCCAAAAGAATCTATTGACCAAGAACCGCGTTTTATGTCTATACTCTTGAACTCAGATGGAGAAACAGGCTCTGAAGATGTAAGGAAAACGTCTTCAAGAAGATTTGCCTTTACAGCAAGAATACGATATCTAAGGGAAGCATTCTGTGCTGAAACTTTTCCTGAAACATCAAGTTTCAAGTCCTTTGAGCTAAATTCAAACGGAACACCGCGTTCTGCAGAATAATCTTCATTATCAAGTGTCAAAACAAGCTTTTCAGAAGGAGCCTTGAATGTAAGTGAACGTGACTTGTATACTGCACCGGCATCAGTCGTTACAGATACGACAAACGGCTCTGAATCAGAATCTGAAGAAAGAGTGATTATGTGTCCGTCAAAAGATGCATTTATGCTTTTCTGAGAAGGTTCAAGAGCTATGCTTGAAATCTTTCCGCCTGCAAAATATCCAGTCAAAGGATTCTTGCTGTCTGCAAGAACACTTCCGTCATCTGATACAACACTATCATCGAAGAATACGCCAGGTGTGTTTGTATGCATCTTTGTAAGGTCAAGGATTTTTGCAATGGATGTATGAGAGCATTTTCTGCCATAAACATCTTCGGAAACAACTTCAAATCTTGCAACACCCCAAGGAATGTCATCACCTGCAAAAGGAATGCTTACAGTAGCAGTCTTTTCTCCTCCTTTAAGTGCAACTGAATCTGACTTGCTGCTGTTTGAGCCCCAAAGAATGTTGTATGTTACATTTTTAAGTCCGCATTCAGACTCAACCGTTATCTCGTATGTACCACCTGCTTCCGGATTTACGACACGACCGTCCATAAAGTCAGAAATTTCAGTTCCTTCCCTATATTGAGGAACCTGATAAGATGGAACGGGACCTTTTGAAATGAATGTGGATATTACAGGATTTCCAATGATTCCATACCTGTCTTTTGCATAGGCAGTAATCTTATGAGGTCCATATGCAAGTTCGCCTGAAATTGGAGCATAGAATACACCAGTACAATCCAATGTAGTTTCTTCTCCGTCATCAAGCTTGTATGTTACGGAAACGGCTCCGTCATCATCAGAAACCATACCCCTCACGTACAAAAGGCCATCGTCACATTCAACAGCAAGACCTTCTGAAGGATAATTTATTGAAACCAAAGGCTTGTCTTCTTCCTGATTCAAAGGAATAGTCTGCTTCAACACAACAGTATTTCCCATTATGTCTGTAGCAGTAATGATAAAGTCTTCTGCCTTTTTCGTATTGCCGATTGTATTGATTTCCTTTACCCAATATGGGTTTCCTGGAGTAAGCTCAAAGTCACCGTGCGGAGCGTCTTTATCAGTACCCCACTGCCATGAAAGTGATTTTATACCGATTGCATCTTTTGCATAACCTGCAACCGTAAACACACCATTGCAAGACTTGTTCTTTTCAGGAGTGATTATTTTTACATCAGGATTTGTATTGTCAATAAAGTAAAGGAATGCATAACGTCCGACAGATCCTGCATTGTCAGTTGCCCTGAACCAACAAGTTGCGACACCGTCTTCAAATTCCCTGGTATCAATAGGAATTTCAAAATTGAACTGGCTCAAAAGTCCATCTTCCGTACGCTCAGCATACTTTTGTTCCTTAATGGAAACTTCCTTGTATGTCTCACCGCCATTAAGACTGTACTCGAGGAGCTTTATTCCGTTACCGTCAGTTACGTGACCTGCAAGGTTGATTTTTCCGGCAACAAGATCACCCATCTGATGATTGTCAACAACAGTAACAGGTGCACGTCTGTCAAGCTGCCATGTAACCTTTGTCCTGTGTCCGGTTTTCGGAATAACCTTGGACGTATCTATTTCACCATTTTCATTTTTGTAAGCTTCAGGATTTCCGTCATCTATACCGTAAACTTCTATAGTATGAGGACCTTCAAACAATTCTGTCGTCGTAAGGAAATAACCCCAGAATTCAGTACCTTCAGCCTTTACGGGATGATCTTCATCACCATCAAGAATAAGCCATACTTCAGTTACCTTATCATCATCAACACAAGTACCGACGATATTGAGGTTTCCCGGAACACGCATGTTTTCAACAGGATTTGTTATGCCCGTTACAGGAAGATCAGATTCAGGATCAATAAACATGTTGAAAGGACCTGCAATAGACGTATTGCCGGCCTGGTCTTCCGCCGTAACAAGAATATTATACTTGCCTGGCTTGTGTTCATTGATGTTGAACTTATCTTGCCAACTGTTCTCTGCACCAAGAGTTTTTTTCTGAACCCTGTCACTTTTTGCAGCGAATAAAACCATTGGAACAAAAAGTCCCAATGCCATTACAATTTTAAATTTTTTGTTCATAATTTCTCCATGAGTACTTAAGAAACTCAAAATTGACTATTCCCTAATGCATCCTAAGAGGCAAAAATATGATTCACTAACGAAGTTACAATACTTTTTTCCATGTGGTAAAAAATTTATTATAGAATAACTCTAAAATCTCTAATATGCAACCTTTTTTAAGTAAAAAAAGCTAGAAATTTCAAATAATTCTAAAAACTCCATTTTCTCCACATAAAAAAAAGCCGAAATAACGAATTACAAGAAGCAGACGTCATTAATTAAGGAAAAATTAAACATCGACTTCTAGATTCCTTGCCATAACTGATTTATCCAGATAGAACAAATCATTTTCTTTCTACATGGAGCATCTCTAAAAAACTATTTTTAGAGGTCCCCTATAGATTATCGGAATACAATCCATACAAAAAAACATATTGTAAAAATTATTTGGAAGGGGGAAGAATGCGTCCGTATGCAAAAAAATGATTTTTCCAGTACCGCTCATCTATCAAGGTAAGCACGATTCCCCTTTTAGGTCCGGAACTCACGGCAGAGATAAAAACACGTTTTCCTTCAAACTCCTTGTTTTTTCCATGATAGACGCCGCAATAAAGGCCTATGTGTGAAATTCTGTCAGATCCCATGTTGCTTTTAAAAAACATAAGGTCTCCAGGCTCCCTGTCCTTCGGGTCAATTTTTTGAACTTTGGAGTAAATTGCATTTGCAGTGCGCGGAAGCTGTATGCCCAGGTAGTTTTTTGCAAGATAGCCTATGTAGCCGCTGCAGTCAAATCCTTTTGGAGTCTGACCTCCATACACATACGGAACCCCCTGATACTGAAGGGCAGAAGTAATGAATTTCTGTCTTTCGGGAGAAACTTTCCTTGCACTCAAAGGAAAAACATTAAGAGAAATAAATAAAAACGAAAGCAAAAATCTTTTAAAATTTTTTTTAAAACTCATATTAAATTCTATCGTCATAAAGAAAGAAAAAAATTAAGAATGCCCAAGACACTTTTTTAAAATTCACTGCCATCACCAAGGGGAATTCTTCCAACCGGCTCATAATCTCCGCAAAGCGCACCCAAAAGAGCTGCAAAAGAATAACTTGAATAGCTGTATCCGCACAAAATCGTATCAGCCCATTCAAAACCGCTAAGCACATGTACGGGAGACATTATGGAAAGGATTACAACAGACTTGTCGAGATTCTTGAGTCTTTTGGCAATACGGGACGTGTGCTTGTCATACACGCAAATTATTATGGTGTCATACTCCAAGGCAGCATTCGCAAGCCCCGCAGCATTCCAGCTGTCATAATTGCTGTCATCATCCATAAGCTCATGACTTATATAGAATTTCGTACAATCGGGAAACCTTTTCTTTACTTCATTATACATTGAAAGATAAGGACCTGCAACAAGAACTTTTCCAGCATTTTTTGAATTCAAAGGAAACGAGCTTCCTTTTTGATAAAGAGACACAGAACGGCATGCCTGCTCAAGGAAAAACTTTTGACCCTCCTTGTCTGGAATGTATTCATAAATCGTGTTTTCATCAGGATAAAGAGGTGCATGATTTTCGCTTTTAAAGTATTCAAGCTTTGCAAGTATTACACGAAACGCACTTTCCTTTACGCGGTTCCTGAAAAAATCATCACTTTTCATTTTGGCAATGTTTCGCGTCCACATGTTTTCATTAAGATTTGCAGTCGTTGATGAAATTATTATGTCGTTTCCAGCTTCAATCGCAAGCGTTACGGCATTTGCAAAAGAACCTGCAAAAATAGTCGCTCCATTCATCATCATGTCGTCAGTAATGATGAGTCCCTTGTAGCCAAGTTTTTTTCGCAAGATTTCCGTAAGGAATTTTTTCGAAAGGCTTGCAGGCGTTCCGTCAGGCTCTATCTGCGGAAAAGAAAGATGTCCGCTCATGATGGCAGGAATTCTTGACTTTATGAGGTAGTTGAAAGGCACAAGTTCCCTCTTTTCCAAAGTTTCCTCATCTATGTTTATCTCGGGAAGCTTTCCGTGGCTGTCAAGGCTTGTGTCACCGTGGCCGGGAAAATGTTTTGCAGTAGGAATCACGCCGGCATCTTCCGAGCCCCTTGCAAACGCCTCACCCAAAACACCTGTATGGTCGGGATCAGAGCCAAATGAACGCGGGCCTATGACTGTAGACTCAAGGTTTGTATACAAATCCACGGTAGGCGCAAAATTCATGTTTATGCCAAGAGCACGTATCTCACGATTAATGTAAAATCCTGAATAATAGGAATCTATGGGGTATCCACCGGCTCCAATCGCCATGTTTCCTGGAGTATCTGAAGTCTCACCCTTTACATGCCGTATCCAGCCACCTTCCTGGTCAGTCGCAACAAAAAGAGGTATCTTGAATTTTCGGTTTGCGGCACGTTGCTGAAGCACGCGGACAGATTTTGCAACTTTCTGAATGTTGTTCGTATTCCATCCAAAAACCTTTACGCTTCCAAGTCCCCTCATCGTAACCCAGCTGTTCAAAAGGTCGCTCGGATCTTCTCCAGCCCATCCAAACATAAGTATCTGGGACAAAAGCTCCTCGTCATTCATTTTTTCAACAATCGCATGGGCAAGGCTTTCGTGAGGCATCTCCGTCCAAAAATCTATTTCATCTGAATTCTTTTCAGCATGCAGGCAAAAAATAATGGAAAAAAACATGCAGAACGTCAAAATCTTTTTTTTCATGAAAGCCATTGTAAACCATATTCTCATTTTTCTCAATTGGTCTCTTGCATGCATCATTTAAGGAAACGCTGATTAATTGAGGTGAAATTAACCATCGATTCCAGAAAGTTCCCTTGACAAACGCTTTTTTTTAATTAAATTTAAGATATGAACGAAATAGAACTCAAGGCACACGTACGTGCCAAAGATGATGCCATCAAAAAACTGAACGATTTTGCAGAATACAGGGCACATACAATAAAAAATGATTTTTACTATGCACATCCTTCCAACGAAAAGCTTAAAATAAGAATCAGGAAAGAAGAAACCGACGGAAAAACGACGAACTTGCTGACTTACAAAAAAAAAGAAACACAGAAAGACGGCAACGGTGTTATAATCGAAGTAAACAATGAGCAGGAAACGGAAATAGCAGACGCAAAACCGCTCGTTTCATACCTTGAAGACTGCGGATTTAAGATATATTTAAGAAAAACAAAAGACGTAATGTCATGGAACTGGACGACTGAAAATCATACGGCAAACATAGAACTTTGCAACGTGGAAAAACTCGGATATTTTCTTGAAGTGGAAATTCTGAGTGAAAAAAATGACAGCCAGACCGTATCTCACTTACGGGAAAAACTTTTGGAAATCCTCACTCTTGCAGGAATTGACAGAAAAGACATAGAACCAAGATATTATTCAGAGCTTCTTAGGGAAACTGAAACAAACTGAAATTGCAGGTTTTAGAAGTTGCAATCGAAAAGTTGAACTTAAGGAAAAAACAAAATGCATGGAGGAAAAAATGTTTGACAGTGGAAGATACAAAAAAAAGGCAAAGGAACAGCTCAGGGGCAGGATTACGGAACCCGTACTCTTCACGCTTTTGATTACCGCAATATGCGCTGTCATGAATATGGAAGACATAATCAGGCTCATAAAAAACCATAATTTGATGATCATTACATGCAAGAAAAGCATGTCGATGACACTTCTGACGCTTTTCATAACAGGTTCATGCATTCTTGCATACACAAGGGTTTTCTTGATAATGAGAAGAACATACATGCCTGTAAGTTTTTCAGATTTTATAGAAGGATTTTCCATGTGGATGCAGGGTTCTCTTGGATTTCTCTGGTATGTCCTATGGGTATGGATTTGGGCGCTCCTGTTTTTTATTCCGGGAATAATAAAAGCCATATCATATTCGCAGATGTTTTTTGTACTTGCGGAAAATCCAAAAATCGGCTTCACCAAGGCAATGAGGATAAGCAAAATCCTCACGAACGGACACAAGGGTGACCTTTGCATAATGGGATTAAGCTTTATGGGCTGGGAAATTCTTTCACTTGCGACACTGGGAATTCTTGGACTATGGATAAAGCCATACGAACACATGTCATTTACAAATGCATATTTTGACATGAAAAAAGAGGCTTTGGACACAAAGAGGCTTACCCCTGAAGATTTTGAATAGGAAAAGGATGTTAATATGGGAAAAGATTTTAAGAAAGGAAGATTTGCATTCATCATAATAGTGGCAATAGCCATCGGATGCTCGGTAATGTCAATGGTGGAAAACAAAAGTACATCCACGGATGCCAATGAAAAAACACAATCTGAGACAACAAATCCAATCAGCATATCAAAAAATTTTTCGTTTGCATCAAATTCGTCAAAGGATAAATTTCCTTCAAAACCTTATATTGCAAAAATCATAATCCAGGGCGTAATCCAGCAGCAAAATGATTTTTACAACCAGGAATGGCTTCTTGAAAAAATCGAAGAACTTTCAAAAGACAGCAACAACAAGGGCATCATGTTATGGATAAATTCTCCGGGAGGAGGTGTCTATGAAGCAGACGAAATATACCTTGCTCTCATGGATTACAAGAAAAAGACAGAAAGGCCTGTATACGCATACTTTGGACCTCTTGCGGCAAGCGGAGGATATTACATCGGCTGTGCGGCAGATTACATTTCGGCAAACAGAAACTGCATGACGGGAAGCATAGGCGTAATTGCGGGACAATTCGTAGACCTTACGGGCCTCATGGAAAAATACGGCGTCAAGATTACCACAACACACGCAGGCAAAAACAAGATAATGGGTCATTTTTCAGAACCTGCGACGGAAGAACAGAAAATGATAATGCAGTCAATTGCGGATGAATGCTATGAGCAGTTTACGGCAATTGTAAGCGATTCAAGGAAAATGGACATTGCAAAGGTAAAATCTCTTGCAGACGGAAGAATTTATACGGCAAAACAGGCAAAGGAAAACGGCTTGATTGACAACATAAGCTCATTTGAAGATGCAGAAAAAATCATGGAGCTTAAAGAATTCAACAGCGAAGATTACGAAATGCATGAAGTCAAATACGAAAAGGCAGAATCAGTTTACAAGATGCTCATGGGCACAATGAAAGATTTCAGAAAAGCATCATCAAAATCGGAACTTCCAAACGTGATTGAAGAAACGATAAAGCCCCAGGTTCCATTTCCTGCATACATATCAAATTACTGACAGCAGGAAAAAATCGTAACCACTGGCGCCACAAGGCAATCAATGGTTTTCAAAGACAAAAGACCATCGGTTGCCAAAAAGGCAAATGCAGCTGGAATATGAATTACATCAAGTGCATGCAATATTCCACAAGTTCATTTATCTGGTCAACAGAGCTCAAGTCCGTGTCTTCCACATCTTTTTTCGTGACAGCCTTTATCATGAATTTTTGAAAGCCAGACATCTTGTCCTTATGATACCCGCCTTTCATGAAATAGACAGGATATTGTTCAAGACGGTTTGTTTTTTTCAGCACATCAGCGTATTTTTCATCCTGCATTGTTCCGACTCCAAAAAACACGATGTTTTCTTTTCTTTTGGAAAGTACGTTTTTTGCACCCTTAATGCTTCCAGCCATAACCCAGCCACCGTGAACGACAAGGTCATAGCATGAAAAATCTTTTACATCCCGGACGGAAAAAGCATCGCATCCAAGCTTACTCGCAATCCACTCTGCATACTGTTTTGTAAAGCCCGTATGACTTTCATAAGTCACTATTGTTTTCATATTATCTTTTCCTTCATAAAAATTACAATGATGGCAAAAAAACCAACACATATTGTAACACGCAAAGAGCTAAAAAGTGTTACTTTTTACGCAAATGAAAATTTGCACGACGGAATTTTTATAGTTCCGTTTTTCAATACGAAATGAAAATGCAAACTAAAAAGGAATTGCAAGAAATTGACGGTTTCAAAAAAAAGTGCAAGATTTTCAAATACTATTTACGTTCATTAACCTACTTGTTTTTTTCCAAACATAGTTATATTCTTAACACAAAACGAGGTTGACTAATGAAAATAATTTTGCTTATGACATGCATTGTTGTTGCATCTGTTTTTGCAGCACTGTTTATTGCGCCAAAGGAAGTTACTTCCATAATGACAGGAGAATTTGATTCCGATTTGAAAAAAGTCTGGAACACGGTTACATCACTTAAAGAATATTCATGGAGAAGCGATATAAGCAAAATTGAAATTACAGGAGAAAACAAATTTACAGAATACACAAAAGACGGATATTCTACAGAGTTTACAGTCACAGAATATCAGTATTGCCAGAAATGGGCTTTTGATATGGAAAATGACAATATAAAAGGCAATTGGATTGGATTTTTTTCAGAAAAAGATGGAAAAACTCAGCTTGTTTTTACTGAAAAAATTTCTGCAAAAAAATTTTTCCTTCGTTTTTTTATGAAACCATATCTTAAAAAGCAGCAGATTCAGTATATGACAGATTTGGCAACAGCACTTAAAAAGTCTCAATAATTTAAAATATGATTTAATCAGTTTAGTTAAATTTATGATAAAGCAAACTTTACATTAATGGAGTTTTTTAATGAAGGATTACGAAAAAGTAGTTGTATTTGATGACGATGAAGACTTAAACGACAAGCTTTCTGCAGAACTTACAATCTGCGCTCAGGATGGACTCATAGTTGTAGATTTTGTCAAAAAAGGCGGAAAAGTATTTGTTTATCTTGGATATGCAATCTAAATTCCAATATTGATTTTTAAGCATAAAGAAAAGCTGACAGATAATATTCTATAAAAAACCTTTGCTAATTTATCAGATAAAATATACAGTAAAACATGAAATACATGTTTTTTTCAGGAGCAAAAAATGAAAAAGAAATATCTATTTCTTCTGCTGATTATTCCAGTCATCCTGCTGGCAGAATTTTTTCCAATGTTTTTTATGAAAAGCACGGCAAGCGGCAGAATAGAAAACTCAGAAATAATTTCTGCCAGAAATAAAATTAATTCCATATTTTTCATTCCGACAGAAAAAGGATGGATTGCAATTGATGCAGGTTCAAGCATAAAAATGGCAAAAGAGGAAACTAAAAAGCTTAATATTGACACAGAAAAAGTTTATGCAGTATTTTTAACACACTCTGATTATGACCATGTTGCATCAATTCCGCTTTTTAAAAATGCAAAAATTTACCTTGGAATAAATGAAAAGCAAATGATTGACGGAAATACAAAAAGAAGTTTCATGCAAAAAAACAGATTGCCTTTAAAAAATCAGGAACTTATTTTTCTAAATGACGGAGAAATACAAAATACAGACGGAGTTATTGTAAAAGCAATTTTTACACCCGGGCATACTAAAGGACACATGATTTATGATGTCAACGGAAAATATCTTTTTACAGGTGATGCATTTAAAAGCCTGAACGGGAAATTTTTAATTCATCCCTACACAATGAATAGAAAAGCCGCATCAGAAAGTATTGAAAAAATAAGAGAAATTATTGGAAATTACGAAATTGTCCTTACATCTCATTATGGAAAAGTAAATTTCAGATAAAGCAAAATATGATTAAAAATCAACAATCATAACTTTAAATGATTATTACATTTTTTTTAAGGGGAAAACAAAATATCCTTAAAAGAAAAACCGTTTTCCTCATTTTTTTTACGGCAATATATTTCCTGCACTAAGATAAATTGCATACCAGTCTTCACGAGACAGCTCAATTTTCTCTGCAAGCTCAATTTCACGAAGCCTTTCAATTTTTGTCGTACCAGCTATGAGCTGCATTTTTGCAGGATGACGCAAAATCCATGCAGAAGCAAGCTGTGTGGGAGTGGATGAATATTTTTCAGAAAGATTTTCAAGCACCTTGTTAAGTTCTGAATATTCTTCATCTCCAAGGAAAGTGCCCTTCCATTCAGGTTTTTGAAACGGACTCCATGCTTGAATCGTGATTTCATTCAATCTGCAGTAATCAAGAATGCTTGAATCATGCAATACGGAACCTTTTGAAATCATGTTTGCCTCAAGCCCCTGAGAAACCATTCCAGCTGCGCAAATGCTGAACTGAAGCTGATTTTTTTCAACAGGATGCCTTACATGCTTTTTTAAAAGCTCTATCTGTAGAGAATTGAAATTTGAAACTCCGAAACTTTTCACTTTTCCAGAATCGTGCAAGACATCAAAAGCACATGCAATTTCTTCACAATCCATGAGAGCATCCGGCCTATGAAGAAGCAGGCAGTCAAGATAATCTGTTTTAAGTCTGGAAAGAATTCCGTCCACAGAATTCAAGATATATTCCTTTGAAAGATCATAGAATCCCTTTCTGATTCCACATTTTGACTGAATGAAAAAATTTTCCCTCTTCAAAGTTCCGTCAGAAGAAAAAGCATCTCCGAAAATTCTTTCACTCTCACCGCCTGCATAAATGTCAGCATGATCAAAATGCGTCAGACCAATCTCTTCACTTTCATGAATAAACGAATTCATCCTTTCACGGGAAAATTCCCCAAATCTCATGCAACCGACAACTATCCTGTCCATAAATCCTCCTGAAAAGCAAAAGCAACTGAAATTCACAAAGTTTCAAGCCTAAATTATACAACTTTTAGAAAAAAAATTACATTCTTGTGTCAATTTAAACAGAAAAAGCATCCTTGACGATTTTCACCAATCAAAACGCAAAAAAAATCTAAAACTTGCACAATCCTATTGACTAAATCAAAGCAATGGTATATTATCTCAAACATCAACACGCGGGGATGGTGGAATTGGTAGACACGCCAGCTTGAGGTGCTGGTGGCGCGAGCTGTGCCTGTTCAAGTCAGGTTCTCCGCATAAGGATTATCAGTAATGGTAATCCTTTTTTTATTTTAAACGCTTTTCAATTTTTAACGAAACCGCAGAAAATTATTTTTAACGATGCCCAAAAGACATTCTCCAGTACAAACCAAAGTTTTTATTGACAAATCCAATAAAAAATGTCAAAATAAAATTCACATCAAATTCAAGAGGTTTAAGTATGATTATAAAACCAATGATAAGAAGCAACATATGCATTAATTTCCA
>JAZQMW010000085.1:0-4004 GCA_045627025.1 Treponema sp.
GAGATGTTTATCTTACTGACGACTGTTATGTGTTTGGAAAAGTTGAATCGAATATTTGGGATAAGGAGGAACGCTCTAAGTTTCCGTCTACTCTTTTGATGGCTCATATGGACACTGTTGATGAAGTGAGCGGAAAAGATGCTAAGCCTGTTATATCTGAAGAAAATGGTGATGCAATTATTCGGTCGGATGGAAATACGCTTTTAGGTGCTGATGACAAGGCAGGAATTACAGCAATCATGTCGGCGGTGAAATATATTATTGATAATGATTTACCGCATGGTGATATTGAAGTTATTTTTAGTCTTGATGAAGAAACCGGGCGCGGCATGGACAAAGTTCCTATGAAATTGATTAAAGCTAACTGTGCTTATACTGTTGACGGTGGTGCACCGTCCGTTGTGTGATAAGCAACATACACCATACTTCTTTTTTGTCAACTGAATTTTCACCTTTTTGCATTTTTTCCCGAAAAACATCTTCCCAAGTGATTTCCCCGGCTTTCAGGCGCAAAGGAGCAAATCATCAAAACATGCATGACTTCACGCAAATTCGAAGCCAAGAACTTTTGAATTGCAAACTCAGCCTGAAAGGATGCCGATGCATACTTTGCAAACCGGGCATCTGCTTCCAGACCGCCAAAACGGGCCGGAAAACTTTTTGCCACAAACAGATGCTCTTTTTGCAAACCTGGAATCCTGACGCAAACTGCCGAAAGCTGGCAAACCGCGTGTCAGCATGCAGACCGCCGCAAATGGCGCCCAAATGCATGTCTGTGTTTACCCTTCCAGCACTTGTGCGACAAAACCTTTCCAATTGTAAATCCACGCAGGAAAAAATGCATGACCGTGCATGTCTTCACGCAAATTTGCACCCGGTCGCAAAATTCCGGATTGTTTCAGAATTTCATTTGAACGTGAAATCCCATTGGAGTAACCGCCACCTGAGTATCATTTTTTTCAGAAGGTTTCCAGAACTTAGAATTTATCCACGGTACAAGAATTCCAATGCCGCCTCCAACAACAGCACCTGTAATGACATCACTCATAAAATGATTTCCTGAAGCAAGACGCATTACCGCAGTTGTAGTTGCCAAAGTATAGGAAGAAATTATTACCGGAAGTTTCCAGTCTGAATCAGGAAAATACCGACAGAACATGCAGGACGTAAAACTTGCAGCAGCAAAAGAACGCGTCGAATGGCCGGAAAAGAAAGACTTTTCAAAATCACCGTCTTCTATTTTATCTTCCGGAGCACCTGAAAAATACATGTAGGGACGATCTCTGCTTACACAAAGCTTTGCAAGTTTATTTACACCATAAGCAAGGCCAATTGTTTCAACATACTGAATGCCTATTTTCCAGTAATCTTCTTTTGGAGCACCCAATAAAACAGCAGGTGTCAGAAGTGTTGCAAATTGAAGGCCCGTACCGACCATATCAAGATTTTTTGAATATGAATTCATGACAAGCCGGTCAAAGGAATTTACGTCAGACTTATCCCTTATTTTCTCATCAGCAAATATTCTTTCTCCACTTAAAAGGGAAAACATAAAAAAACAAATTAAAATTTTTCCTACCATTTTTTTGCAGTTCATTCAGAACTCTCCTAAAAAAAAACTGTACCAACAATGATATTTTTTGCCGCAAACCACAATAAATACAAGTTTACATTCATGTTACTTTTCGTAACAATAATATTTTTGCAATCACAAGAAAAAGCATAAACAATGCAGGATCCTGCTGATTGGTCATGATAAACAAAATTATGCCTGAAACAGAAAAAACAAAAGAAAACCTTTTGCTTATTTTTTCCCAAGATTTACTGCCGACACTTTGCAAGGAAAGTTCCAAGACACCATAAAATGATTTCAGACTTACAAAAAAAATCAAAAAATATTTTACATATCTGTTTTGGCACTCAAGTTTTATAAGCGACTGCAAAACAACTTTATACTTTATCATGTGATTTAGAAAAAACGGACAAAAAAGCAATAGTATTGTTGAAAAATCAACAAGACCCAAAATCAACGAAACCAAGTTTTTTGAATCATCCGGTTTACCGCCAACCGATTCCATTTTATTTTCTTCACAAAGAAGTTCATCTATCGAAACATTGAAAATTTGAGCCATCGCCTTTAATGAATCAAGGTTAGGGTATCCCCTGCCTGTTTCCCATTTGGAAACAGTTACTCTTGATACGAATAATTTTTCCGCAAGACCTTCTTGAGTAAGATTTGATTTTTTTCTTAATTTTTGTAATTTTTCACTAAATTCCATTTCTTTATCAGACGCCATCTCTTACAAAAAAATTAAAAGATGACATCCATATTATGCACCATTATTTTGTAAATTCCATTGCAAATGATGCACATTCAAAAATTGCAACAAGAAATACATTAGCAAACAATGAAAGAAACATCAATCTGTGTTGCAAAAGAAGCATAAAAAAACTGCAATCTATTCATATAATTCGGGAGGAACCATTTCTTTTTTCTTACACAAATCATGGTCTGTTTTGCTCCATACTTTAGAAAGCGCATCTGTCATTTTTCTTGCATCACAGACAAAAACCTTTGCATTTCCAAGCTTTGCATAAGAAACGGCATTCTCATGCTCAAAAAGCTTTGTATAGTTAGGATAAAATTCTGAACAGCAGCAATCAATGCCTTCAGTATAATGCCCCCTGAATTCAGGAATGAATATTTTTTTTCCATCATAATCATACACAGTTACATCGTAGCATTTTTTTGCAATTCTATTTGGAATTTTAAGTCTTTCATCAACGGCATGCAAATATGTATTGCTCGAATGATCTACTCCAAGCAAAAGAATTTTCCCGTTTTCTTCATAAAGCCTGCTTAAAGCACTTGCCACGGGAGCAGGAGTCGTGCAGTTTTCATCGCCTTTTACATATTCTGCAGCATCTTTTCCAAATGCAGTTACAGAATGGGTCGGATGCAAAGACCTTACGCCATCTTTTCTGAAAGCAGCGATTTTTGGAAGCGTTCCTATGCACGGAATGCTTTTCCTTACATCGTAAACAGCGCCATCTCCATATACTTCATTCCAAGTATGAGTCGGTATGAGAAGAAGTCCTTCTGAAAGATATTCTTTAAAAGAGTCTATGAGTCCGTCAGCCCCATTTTCTATTTCACCGATTTGTTTAAGCGACACATGAATCGTTACTTTATCATTTCTTTTTATGCCTGAGTTTTCAAGCATTTTAAAAACATCATTTTTCGTTACCATAATTTCCCACCAAAAAAAATCAGCACATTCCAAGACTCTTGCAGAATTCCTTTATCATCACGTCTTTTTTTTCAGATTGCCTTGCCCTTGGCTCTACAAGCTGAAGCTGCTTTTCAAAATTTTCCACTCCAATAAAATCCGCAAGTTTTCGGGCAGCTTTTTCACATCCCGAACCTCGATACCCAGTATATACTGCAAAACGCTTTCCTTTTAAGCCATCTTGATTCTGCCTTATGAAAATCTTAAGAGGAGGAGCAAAATCGCGCGCCCACACACGTGTTCCGAATATTATCAAATCATACCCTGAAGCATCAAATTCATACGGCTTTACAACTTCAATTTTTAAAACATCGCATCCAGAGCATTCATTCATTTTTGAAGCAACATGATCCGTATTTCCTTCAAGCGAAAAATAAACAAAAATTGTTTTCATGAAAGCCTCACGTTTGCCTTCAATTTTTTCAACATTATTAAAGTTCATCGCAAAACAATGTTATCAAAACTTAACTTAATGTCAATTTTACAACAATCTCGTTTTTCTTTCAATTTCAACTTAAAGCTTTTTTGCATCAAAAATCCATGAAAAAATCTTTTACCCCAAAAAAACAAGGGCAGGGCAAACGCATTATAGTTGTTGGAGAGCATAAAGCAGGCATTTTTCGTTTTGTGAGCAAAGTGTATGCTTGTTGCCGATTGTCAGATTCTTCTTTTTAGTTGAAACAGGTAATTCAATTCCTTTTAGAAGATTCATTA
>JAZQMW010000086.1:0-3336 GCA_045627025.1 Treponema sp.
TTTTTTACCAACGCATTTTGTCCACCCTCAAAGTTGTTTAAAACAACTTTAAAACGCCGAACAACTTGAAATTCCAAGTCATTCGGCGCTTTTTACCAACGCATTTTGTCCTATAAGTCGATAATCCTCTATGGTTCCTGAGCATTGCTCTAAGCTGTGCGTTAACGCCACCTTCAATCCGGTTATTGGTAGACGGAATCTTATCAATTTCTCTTGTTACTTTGTCATCCAAATATGTGAACATCGTTCCTTCATTCAGCAGTTTCGCAATAGACCTTTGAGCTTTGATAAGTCGCTCATGGGTCGGTCTGCTGTTACCGTTTTCATCATAAGTCATCTGGCTTAAAAATTGATTGTATTTCGCCATCCAGTTGACAAATCTTGTGACCCATTCGTCAGAGTCAGATAGTTTTTCTATGTGAAGCAAATCTTTTGTAAGTGCATACAATTCAATGCCTGCGGCCGTATTTGGTTTGCTTGTGGTATATCTCTTTACCTGGCAAAACACATGAAATATGCAGCGCTGGATCTGAGTGTGCGGCCACACTTTTTTTACTGCTTTTTTAAATCCGGTTCCGCCATCTGACACTACAACTATCGGCTCTGCTATACGTGATAAAAGGGCTGTATAGGCACCTGAATGCTCATATCGGCAAAGATACCAACCAAGCACATGTTCTTCGTCACAGCAGATCAAAACACAAGCTTTTCTGCCAAGATAAATACCATCAACATAAAGAATATCCTTTTTCTCTTCTACTTTCGGAGGAAGAGGCCAAAGGCTCCAAAACGGAGCCGTATTGCGACGAAAAGTACGACCCTCACCGGGCATAATCTTTTGAGAATCCTTACCAAAAAGCCAGTCTAAGAAAATTTGAAGTTGCTTTGCAGAGTTATCAATTTTAGAAGTAAATGCCACCTTGCAGTTTTTGCATAACCACCTTTGTGACCCGGCTTTTGTTGTGCCATTTTTTACACAAGAATTACCACAAACAGGGCAAATTACATGTTTCATACTATCCTCCTCAAACAATATCATTTTCAAGGAAGATATATCACTGTTTTACATTGAAATTTCAATACTTTTCAGACTTTTTATCAACACTTTTTGTCCAGCCTATATCTTGTTTAAAACAATTTAAAATCGCTGCAACCATTGATTTTTCAATACATGCAGCGATTTCTATCAACACTTTTTGTCCTATAACTCAAACTTAATTAATCAACTTAAACTGTACTCAACTTAAAAGGGCGTGTGAAAAAAGAGTTTTCGATTTTCACACGCTCTCTTTTTGTGTCTGATTTTTTTGCGATGTTGCGCAAAAGTGCACAAAGCCCCTACCCCATGGAACTGAGTAATTTCAGATCTATGCGGCTAATGCCATTCTCTTCAGTTTGTTGTTGTATTTGTATAGATTCTGACCGATAGAAACCAGAAATACCTCAAGTTTTACGGAATTGATTCCTCTTCGGACAATTCTTTTGTACCATCGGTCATTTTTCATGATCCCGAATGTGCCCTCCGCCTGTATCGAGCGGTTCATTCTCAGCAGTGCTCCGTGTATGCTTTCAAGATTTTCAATTACCTCCTGATGCATCGACGTCAGTTCACGATTGATTCTTACGGTACGGTTCTTGTCCGTCTTCTTGCATTGCTGGGCAAATGGGCATCCGCTGCAGTCTTCACACTGATATACTTCCTCTTGTCTGCCGTATGCATTACCATTGACATTTTGACGATACTGAAGGTGAAAGGCTTTGCCGTTCGGACATCGCATGATTCCATCATCTCCAATCGGAAAGTTTACTGCCCTGAATGGATCTTCATGGTATTTTGAGTCTTCAATCTCCTTTTTGAACATCGGAAATTTCATGTACTTTTCCATTCCGTTCTGCTCACAGAATATGTAGTTGTTGTATGAACCATAACCGGCATCAGCCACAGGATATTTCGGATAATGACCATAGTATGACCGGAATTTGTTCATCAGAGGAATGAAACAGTCCATGTCGCTGCGGTACTGGTTCACATCAATGGCTGCAATGTATTCATCTGCCACGCCTATCTGAACATTGTATGCAGGAAGCAGCTGATCATTTCCCATGTAGTCCGTCTTAATTCGCATAAATGTTGCAGAATTGTCTGTTTTTGAGTAACTGTTGCGTTCCTCTCCGCAGATACGAATCTTTTCAATGTATTCCTCAAGCTTTTCGGCATATTCAATCAGTTTTTCGTAATTACGCTGCGCAGTAGTTTTATGATGTCCGCGTCCTTTGACAAAACTTGCTTCATCAAGCTGATACATCTCGGCATATCTGTCTGCAGATTGTCTAAGATACTCAGGAGCATATTCTGTGTTGATGCAAAGATGCATTTCACTGTATTGCAGTTCTTTGTTGATTTCTGTAAAAAGCTGTGTGATTTTGTTAAACAGACGATACCTTGACTTCTCCGTTGCCTTCTTCCAGATCCAGGAATACTTGTTCGCATTTGCTTCGAATTTGGAACCGTCTATGTAAATATGCTGCAAGTCAACGTGCTGTGTTTCGAATATTTTTTTGTTGATATCACAAAATATCTCTTCGATGGAACCACTGAGGATTTCATTGATGAAGTATCCAAAGGTTCGGTATGAGGGTGTCTGGTGGTCCATGAGATACATGAACCTGAGATTGACTCGGCAGCTGTCTTCAAGCTCCCTAAGTGATATGTAGCCGTTTGTCATGAATCCGAACAAAACTGTTTTCAGCATGCTGACCGGGTCGTATCTGAAACGTCCTGTGAAATGCTTTGGAACGTTCTTCAGATACTTCTCCAGGTTGATTTCCTCCATAAATCTGTCAAAAGTCAGCACCGGATCACAAATGTCCAAAAAATCTGAAACAAACACTGGCATTATTGCCTGTTTTGATTTAAAATCTAAAGAAGTTAAATTTTTTTTCACACATTAATTTTAACACAAAAGAAGGACCTTGAGTTCATTTGAACTCTTCGGTCCTTCTTTGTTTTAGGGACTATCTTTTTTCACAGCCCCTTTTACTTTCTTTTAACAAGAAATACATTCATCAAAATAATAAAAAGCAGAATTCCAAGCACACTGACTAGCCATCCTATAAGGTGATTCATGGGTGTGTTTTTTATTTCCTGAATAATGGACCCAAGGCCTAAAAGAATTTCACATACACCTGCCCACGGTAAAAAACGTGCCATGGATTGAGGTGTGTATTTATCTCTGAACTTGCCCATTCCAACGGGTTTACCCGTGGATGTAAGTATTCCAACTATTATAAATACGGCAGCAAATGCATAAGATTCCATAGTTATTTTTCTAATAA
>JAZQMW010000087.1:0-27752 GCA_045627025.1 Treponema sp.
GATGATGATGTTTACTCTTCCAACAACTTTGCAGTCAAAACCTTTTTCAATCGCAAATTTTTGCCCCAAAAGCAAAACAATGTATAACTTCACGAAAATTTGCACTCAACCCCAACTTAATTGCAAACTGCCGCAAAAAAATGCATGCAGATGCCTACTTTTCGCAAATTTGCAGTTGAGTCCCCTTCCAAATTGCAAATTCACTCTCTAAAAAGTATGCCTATGCATACCTTCACGCAAATTCACAATCAAAACCCATCCAACTGCAAAAGGGTTCTCAGGTTGGGAAACCGATACAAAGTTGCCCCATTTTGACGGTTTGCGTCAAGTGTCACGGTTTCCAAACAGAGCATCTGTTTGCATATCGATTAACGGTCGCCCCTTTCGACGGTCTGGAAATCAATTTCCTGTTTGCGTTCGACATGTCAGCCAGGGAACAACTTCGAAGTCTGGTCCCGCACAATTGCAACCAATAAAATCTAAGTCAAATATCATTTTGTTTTGGAAAATCTTCGAAAAAAAACTTTCCCCTAAAATATATTTTAAGGAAAAGTTTGAAAACACCTTTAAAAATCAGCAACCAGCAAAATCTTTCTAGCGACCAAAAAGTTTCGTATAATAGGAAAGGAAATCAATCGTTTCTTGAGTGAACTGATCTTTTGTGGCTCGCCATTTCCAGTTATTGCCGACGGTTGATGGAATGTTCATGCGGCATTCTTTTCCGACACAAAATACATCCTGAATTGTAAGAACAGACGTATTTGCAACGCTTGACAATGCTGCAATCATCATTTCCTTTACAAGTTCCTTGGGATTTTCTGCACGAAGATACTCCATTGCACTTTTTACATCATTCTGAGATGCAGTTTCCGCCCATCCGAGAATCGTATCATTATCATGAGTTCCTGTATATACTATGCAGTTCTGAATATATCTATATGGAATATAATCGCTCGTATCTCTTGAATCAAATGCAAACTGAAGCACTTTCATTCCTGGAAAACCAGAATCCTTCAAAAGCTTTTTTACGCTATCAGTAAGGAATCCAAGATCTTCTGCTATCACCGGCATGTCACCGAATTCTTTCTTCAAACTGTTGAAAAGATCCATTCCCGGGCCTTCACGCCATGTTCCAATCTTTGCATTTTTAGAACCATATGGAATGCAATAAAATGAATCAAAACCGCGGAAATGGTCTATTCTAAGAACATCATATATCTTGAGGCTTTTTTCAAGTCTTTTTTTCCACCATGCATAATCAGTTTTCTTCATGTAATCCCAGTTGTATACAGGATTTCCCCAAAGCTGACCGTCTGCACTAAATCCATCAGGAGGACAACCTGCAACATCTATAGGCTTATAGTTTTCATCAAGCATAAACTGCTGTGGATTTGACCAAACATCACTTGAATCTGCCGCAACATAAATCGGAATGTCACCGATTATTTCAATTCCCTGACTGTTTGCATATTTTTTCAGGCCGAACCACTGTTTAAAGAAAAGATACTGCAAAATCTTGTAATACATCATTCTGTCTGATGATTTTTCAATCCATTTTTTTACGGCTGCATCATTTCGGCACCTGATGTCTTCTTCCCAAAAATCAAATGCAATTCCACCATGAGCATCTTTTACAGCCATGAAAAGTGCATAATCATCAAGCCAAAATTTATTCTCACTGCAAAATGATTCAAAATCAGAAGGAATTTTTTTCATGAAATTTTTCTGGATGATTGCAAAAACCTTATGACGCTCAACATAAAGAGTTCCATAATCAACATAATGAGGATTTCCGCCCCAATCAACATTTTCATAATCGCTCTTTAAAAGATATCCCTCAGAAACAAGCGTGTCAAAATCTATAAAATATGGATTTCCTGCAAACGTAGAAAAACTCTGGTAAGGAGAATCACCGTAACTTGTAGGACATACGGGAAGAATCTGCCAGTATTTCTGACCTGCTTTTTTAAGGTAATCCACAAATTCATAAGCTTCCTTTCCCATTGTTCCGATTCCTGTATCTCCAGGAAGGGAAGATATATGCATCAATATTCCATTTGCTCTTTTGTTCAACATAAAAATTCTCCACTAAATCAATTATAATGCAACATCAAAAAAAAAGACAAAGTATCTTTCAGGTTTCAAACATCAAATAAAACCAGATTTTCCGCCATGCCTTTTTATTTTGGAAAAACCATTTCATACGCGAAACGGATATTTTTCACTACAGTTTTCGGACGCTTTCACCTTCCACAAATTCATATGGAATCAACCTGTGCGCCGCACCGGAATTATTTTCTATATTATCAATAAGGATTTCTATTCCTTCTTCAACAAGTTTCTCTTTTTTCTGCCTGATTGTCGTGATTTTAGGACAGTAATAATCCGCAATATCAAGACCGTCAAACCCCACAATGGAAACATCTTCAGGAACTTTATACCCAAGATCATTAAGCTTTCTGCAAGCACCAATGGCCATTACATCAGACATCGCATATACTGCCGTAAGGGTCGGATATTTTTTCAAAAGCTCTTCCATTGCACAAGCGCCAGATGCAAACGAATATTTTGCAAAGGCACAGCATTTCTCAAGGTCAAAAGGAATACCTTCTTCATCAAGACCTTCCTTGAATCCCTTGTACCTTCTTTTGGAAACTTCAGCCATCTCAAGTTCACCGCTTATGAGGGCAATTTTTTTATGACCGCATTTTGCAAGATAAAGCGCAACATCTTTAGATGCCGCATAATCATCCGTACTTACGCTTGAAAGATTTGAAGCATTCTTTTTTTCTGCCTTTGTGGAAATAAGAACTGACGGAACACGAATTTTCTCAAAATCAACTTCGTACCGCTCAGGATTTCCGCCAAGAAACACGATTCCAAGAGGTTTTCTTTCAAGATAGATGTTGTATGCTTTCTGCACCTCATTGTCATATTCATCTATTACAACAACAGTTGCAATATACGGACTTTTTTCAAGCTTTCTCTGCACAATTTCAAGAAGGGAATTCAAAAGAGGACTTGACGTTCCGTTTACAATCACAACTATTGTCTTGCTTCCATGTGATTTCAAGGCTTTTGCATTTTTGTTAAGCTCAAAACCATATTTATTTACAACCTCAAGAACTTTTTCCCTTGTTTTTTTACTCACATAATCCTGATTGTTAAGAACTCTGGAAACAGTTCCTACAGCACAACCGCATTCTTTCGCAATATCTTTTATTGTCATGTTTATCCTTTTACAGCACCAGAAATTACGCCCTTTATTATATACTTTTGCGAACAAATATAAAAGATGACAATCGGAATTATCGCAAGCACAAGCATTGCCATGAATCCGCCGTAATCAGTAGCCCCGTATGCCCCCTGCATAGCAATCTGAATCGCAATAGGTATGGTCTTGTTCCTTACCCCAAGTACAAGATATGGAAGAAGATAGTCATTCCAAATCCACATTGAATTTAGAATGGAAACGGTAATTACCGTAGGCTTCAATACAGGAAACACAACTTTGAAAAATGTCTCAAGCGGAGTACAGCCGTCAATTTGTGCAGCTTCCTCAAGTTCCATTGGAATTGCCTTTATGAATCCTGTAAACATGAAAATCGAAAGGCTTGCACCAAACCCCAGGTAAACGAAAATGACACCGAAAATATTGTCAAAACAAAGAAGTTTTACCATATACGTCATTGTATACATGACCATCTGGAACGGAACAATCATGCTGAATGCAAAAACATAATATATGAAACCTGTAAATCTGTTCTTTACGCGGACAATGAACCAAGATGCCATTGACGTGCAAACAATCAATACTGCCACAGAAAAAACAGTTACAAAAAGAGACCTGAGAAAAGCCTTTAAAAACCCGGATGATGAAAGACCTGCAATATAATTTTCAAATCCGACAAATTGTTCTCCCCGAGGAATTGAAAACGGTTCATAAGAGATGGAAAGCCTTGACTTGAATGAATTTATGAGTACAAGAACTACCGGCACCATGAATATGACCGAAAGAATCACAAGGAAAACAGTTGAAATTGTTTTGTCTGCCGTTTTTTGCGTTGAATATTTCATTGATGTCATTGTTCTATCTCCTTTTTGTTCGTTATTTTAAGCTGGACGAATGCGATAAGCACTACGATGATGAAGAACATAACGGCTTTTGCCTGCCCTACGCCCTGCCAGTGAAAATTTCTTCCATAATATGTATTGTAAATGTTCAATGCCAGCATTTCAGTTGCATGGTCAGGACCACCTTTCGTAAGGGCAAGATTCTGGTCAAACATCTTGAACGTGTTTGAAAGCGTAAGGAACATGCAGATTGTGACAGATGGCATTACCATAGGAATTTTTATCTGAAACAAAGTCCTGAGTGACGAAGCGCCATCAATTTGCGCAGCCTCCATAAGGTCGTTTGGAATATTCTGAAGCCCCGCAATGTAAATTACCATCATGTAGCCGATAAGCTGCCAGTTTGTAAGTACAACAAGCCCCCAGAAACCATATTTTGCCTTGTATGTAATATCAACGCCAAACTTACCGAGCACACCGTTGATGAGAAGATTCCATATATAACCCAAAACGATTCCGCCAATAAGGTTAGGCATGAAGAAAAGGGAACGGAATACATTCGTGCCTTTCAAATCTTTTGTAAGAAGAAGAGCAAGTATAAAAGCAAATACATTTACAGAAATCATTGAGATGACAGTAAAAAGTGAAGTGAAGCAAAATGCATGAATGAACTCACTGTCCGCAGTAAATGCTTTCACATAATTGTCAAGACCGACCCACTTTGCGCTTGTAACAGTCACAAAATCCGTAAAAGACAAACCGATTCCCATAAAAAACGGAATTATAAAGAATAATGCGTATGCTATGAGTGTTGGAAGCAGAAAAAACGCAAAATACCTTGGCAATGATTTATTCATAGACGGCCTCTCAAAAAATCAGGGAGCTTACGGTAAAGAAAACTCCCTGAATAGAAGGAATTTAAAAATGGTAGCAAAAAGCTGATTGTTTTCTCTCTATAAATTACAAGTTGCTTTCCTTTTCCCAGTTGGCAACAACATCATTTTTTACAGACTCCCAATCTGTAAGATTCTGTGCATACTTCAAAAGATCTGCACCGAAATCGTCCTTGAAGCGCTGTGAAGGGAAAAGAGTGAAGTTCCATGAAACAGAAGTAATTCCATCCCTGCTCATCCAGTTATTGATTTCCTTTGCAAGAGGATCTGACGGGCGCTCACTGTCAGAGAATGTGTCAAACGGTGCAATAAATCCAAGCTTGTTCGTAACATAATCTTTTCCATTCTTGCTTGAATAGAGCCAGTAAATGAAATCTGAAGCAGCTTTCTGATTTGAAGATGATGATTTTGAGTTGATGCAGTAGAAATTCTCCGTACCGATGCAAAGCCCCTGTGATTCCTCACCTTCGGCACCTGTGTAAATTGGAAGATACTTTACGTTTTCTGCAAGAACCTTGTTGCCTGAAACACCATTAATCTGTCCCCAAGCCCAGTTTCCGTTCTGAACCATGATGCATTTTTCGAGGGCAAATTCTGCCATTGAGTCAGTAACAGTTTTTGTACCTGTCGTCTCGCGAGCTACTACAGAATTGTTTAAGTAAAGGTCAAAAATGTTCTGGAATTCTTTTGAATACTGGAATTTGATTTTCTTTGTATCATCTGAACCGAGGTCAACTTTATTTGTCTTGAATTCGTAATAAACAGGAAGGTTTGCAAGATGAGTCTGCCATCTCCAGTCATCTCCTGGCTTTAATGATGTTGATGCAAATACACCCTCAACACCAAGTTCTTTTGCATTGGCCTGCATGTCTTCTACAACTTCCTTAAGTTTTGCAAAATTGTTGATTTCATCCATGCTTGAATAAGACGTATTTCTTGAGCTTAAGGCAAAATATTTGTCTGTAAGAGCCTTGTTGTAAATGATTCCGTAACCTTCAACTACATAAGGAATTCCATAAACACCATTTCCGGATGTTACGGCAAGGGATTTGTCTGAAAGATGCTTATAAAGTTCCGTGTTTGAAAGATCGGCACAAAAGTCTTTCCAGTTTGCATATCCGCGTGGTCCATTAATCTGGAAAAGGTCTGGAGCTTCCTTTGTAGACATCTTTGACATGAGTGTCTCTTCATATTTTCCGTTTGCGGCAGTCTCCACAATAACCTTGACACAAGTTTCAGATTCATACATTTGAGCAAGCTTTTCATACTGTTCTGCAGCCTCAGGTTTAAAATTCAAATAGCGAACTACAGTCTGTTTCTTTCCGCCACAAGATGCAAGCATACCGAATGCGGCACAAGCCATTGATACCATAAACAAAGTTTTACTAAT
Organism: Treponema sp.; assembly: GCA_045627025.1. GTDB lineage: Bacteria > Spirochaetota > Spirochaetia > Treponematales > Treponemataceae > Treponema_D. The sequence continues at coordinate 6,358 of JAZQMW010000087.1, forward strand.
CTTCTTCATGTCATTTCCTCCTAGATTCGACTAAAGAAAGGAAACGTTTCAACATGGTAACGTTTCCATACACAGTATAATATTTTTCTATTTTTTGTCAATAAATTTCATCATTCACATTTTTAGGATACTTTTATTATATTTTGTATAACTTTTATTTTAAATAAACAATTTCTTTCCTTAAAAAGGTGTTTTTTTTAAACTTCAAAAAAATTGCATTGCAAGTAAAAAAATCAAAGAAAAAGAATGCAATCATACCCAGTGAACTAAAAAAAATGAAAACAAATCGGCTGGCCACCACCAAAGCGGCATTCCTTATTTTAAAGATGTCTTAAATAAACATGGATAAAACTGACAAGTTATGTTATAATTATGATGGATGTTTGTAAATTGACAAAAAAAAGGAAAAACCAAAGCATTAGCCTTTTCTGATTATAAAGAATTGTCACAAGCACTAATGCATTTTGCAAACATCAGAACAAAATGGAGGAAAAAAACATGGATACACTTTTGACTGATGTACAAATTCCAGAAGGAACTATCGAAATCACAGAAACAACATTTCACAATCACAGGTTGGTTGCATCAGTTAAGATTCCAGACAGCGTACTTGTAATTGGAGAACGTGCGTTTGCAGACTGCGTAAACCTTAAAAACATAGAACTTCCAGAATCACTTAGAGCCATAAAAAAACAGGCATTTGAAAACTGCGCGGCTCTTGAATCAATAAACATTCCGAACGAACTTACAACAATTGAAGAAAGTGCATTTGAAAACTGCGTAAGTCTCCAGTCAATCACATTGCATGAAAACATTACATCCATAATGGACAAAGCATTTGCAAACTGCACAGGCATCAAGTATCTGGAACTCCCGGACAATCTCATATCATGTTCAAAGACAGCTTTCCCAAACAGTGCAAAATATCTTCCAATGAATAAATGCTACATATACAAAGACGGCATGATGATAAACACGGCAAACGACATGCTTTTATTCTACAATGGTAGCAAAAAAAGCGTCATGATACCAGAAGAAGTAAAAGGAATCGCATACAGGGCATTTTATGGAGCAAACCTTGAAACCGTCAGGATGCATGAGGGTGTCGTAAGCATAAACGATGAAGCTTTCCAAAACTGCGGCACTCCTCGGGTAATTTTGCCGGAAAGCATAAACTACATAGAAAACAAGGCTTTTGGAAAAGATGTCAGGGTTTTTTGCAAAAAAACATCTTATGCAGAAAACTGGTGCAGGACAAATTCTTCATTCAAGCAGCTTGATGATGAAGAGGCATAAGTGGAATTTGTACACGTTGCAGGAGGTTTGTTTCAGGAAGCAGAAAATTTCATGGCTGATTATGAAAAATTTTCTGCAAAACTGATGCATTTCATACAGCACAGGGATAATTCCCTTTTTATCCTTTATGACAAAGGTAAAATACAGGGAATTGTTTTTTACGGAAGAAAAACAGCAACTTGTTGTTTTTGTAACATTACGGACAAGATTCTGGAATCATGTACGGACTTTTTCAAAAATCGGCATGTATCATGCGTATTTGGAGAAGAATCTATGGCAACTTTCCTTACAAGGGCAATAAAAAATGCAAACAACGTATTGCCTGATGACGTAAGGAACATGCAGCTCATGGAATATGACGGGGAAACGGTTGTAGAATCAAATTTCAGTGTAATTCCGTGCACGACGAAGGACGCAAACGGCCTGATTGGCTTGCAGACAGATTACTCAAAAGAAGAATGTCTTCCTTCGTGGGGAAAAATCATTCCTGCAGAAGAACTTCTTAAGCTTGAGAAATTCCTAAGGGAAGAAAATGTAATTGCAGTAAAAAAAGAAAATTTGTTTCTTGCAAAGGCGCAAACCAATGCAGCGACAAAAAAATACATGCAGATTGGAGGTGTTTTCACACGACACGAATACAGAGGACAAGGACTTGCTGCATATCTTGTAAATACAATTGCACGAAACAGCCTCATGGATGGGAAAAAGGCTGTACTGTTTGTACGGATGAATAATCCAGCCGCCATAAGGGCATATGAAAAAGCAGGTTTTGAGGCATTTGGAAAATACATGATGTGTTATTATAAGGATTCCAAAGAAATGCAAAAGCGTCCGTAAAAGCAAAATGGATGCAAATTCTTGGGATTTAGAAACCAAAACAAGCAAAACCTTATTTCTTTTTACAACATGCAAAGGCAGGAACAGCAAATCTTATGAATCTGTTGCCAGCAACTTTTAAGGTGACTTAAAATAAACATGTTCAGCATGGGGGATAATGCCGATAATTAAAGAGTAGGTATATCGAAAACAGAGGACTAAAATGGCAGATAATGAGGAATTTAACAAGACTGTAATACTTGCCGCTACAGAGATGGAGCAGCACTTCAACATAAAAAAACTTCCTGCAACACAGGACAACTACAGGCTTCATCTTACATGCGTAAGAAATTTATTCGACTCATTAACAAGGGCATCTCTCATAAAGCCAGACCCATACAAGGGTGACAAAAAAATCACAAAAATCATATGTCCTGAAACAAGTCAGTTTAATGAAAACGAACGCCCAATAGTTCTCGGAGAAAGATTAAGCAATTACGAATCCATGCTCGACTTTGTATGCAATTACATGCGTTTTGCGGTAGACCAGCTCAATATGGAAAAAATCAAAAAACTTAATGAGCTGAACAAAACATTCGACTGGAAGGCATTAACGCCAAATTCCTTGAAAAGCAATACAAAAGCCCTTGGTTTCTGCATGTCGCAGCTGAAAAAAACATCTCCAGGAATAGCACTTGGCTTACTGAAGGATTGTGTAACAAAAAGTGCAAATGCAATTGCCGAAATAGATGCAACATTAAAAGAACTTGCACAGTTCCAAAGGGAAAGATATAAGATTGAAGTAAGGAAAGCAGTTGTTGAAAATGAAAAATTCAACAAGGCATCCATGACAGATGCAACTGCATTTCAAAATGAAATAAAAAGACTTTTTTCATCATGCATGGGAAAAAGGCCATTTGTACAGGAATTGATTCAAGAGATAATTCTTGAAGAAACTGCACCAAACAAAGCTGAGCTGCAAAAAGCACTTCTTGCAAAACTCAAGACACAAAACGAGCGTTCAGAAAAAAAAGAACCGACAGTAGACACTCATGAAATTCTTGTTGAAGCCATAAGGGTTCTTGCATCTACGTGCGAACAGTATAGCGTGATTTATGAAAAAATAACAAACAATGCATCCCTCTTGCAAAGTGAACACAATTCTTTCAAGGACAAGATTAAGAAATTGTTCCGACAGCTTTTCAACCTCAAGGAACCTATTGTTGAATACACGCTTACAATCGTGGACAAAAGGACAAATGCAAAGCGAACAGAAAGAATAAATTTCAATGCCTTTACTGCAAATTTCGTAAAACGAATCAGATTGTATGCAAATTGCGCATCTACTGCACAGGGTGGATATCAAAAACTAAAAACACAGGGAGACAAAGACCTTCTTGATTTCCTTACGAAGCAGCTTTCTGAAAACAGCTTGCTTTTTTCAAATCTTACAGCACTTGACGAGTATTTCAAATCAAATGTTTCTCCTGCAAACAAATCCAAAGTGAAAGGCATTTCAATGGAACTCATGACGATAAAAAACCTCATAGTAAAATCTACAAGAGAACGATCTGAATACCTTGGATATGTAGAAGAACAGGAACAGATGAAACACTTGGAAAACCTGGAGCCTAAGAATTGAAATCAATCTTCACGAAAATACTTTGCCTTTTATTCATGGCATCATGTTTTGCAGATGAACTTCCTCATTCAGATTCTGAACTTGAAAATTCAGAACAGGAAGAAAACTCCATCGAATCAATACAACGGGAAATTCAGATATGCGGCAGCCTTCACAGTTATGACATGAACATCCATACGGCATCATATAATGCAGAAGCACAACTTTTTTCAGGCTTGCATGAAGGACTTTTCTCATACGATCCTGTAACGCTTGCACCAGTACCTGCACTTTGTGAAAGCTATAAAATCAGCAGAAACAAAAAAAGATGGACTTTCTACCTCAGGGACAACATAAAATTCAGCAACGGCGAAAAAATTACGGCACAAATCATAAAAGATTCCTGGATAAAACTTCTTTCCACAGAAAACGCACCTTTTGCATCTCTTTTTGACAGCGTAACGGGAGCAAAGGATTTAAGGACAAAAAAAGGTCCGGCAGAAAATCTTGGAGTACAGGTTCGCGATGAAAAAACAATTGTCGTACACCTTGATGAGCCTACAGGACATCTTCCAAAAATTCTATGCCACCATGCATTCAGTGCATTGAGTACGGAAAAAAACGTATATTCGGGAGCTTTTGTTCTTGAAAGCTTTGAAAACGGCGAAATTGTATTAAAGAAAAATGAAAACTACTGGGATGCACAGACTGTGAAAGTTCCAGGAATAAGGTTACACCTTACGGACGACTATGCAGAAAATTCGTTCAAATTCAATAACGGTCAATTTGACTGGGTTATGGGAAATGCAGAATTCGACAGCATAATAAACAAGAATTCAGTACAGGTTTCGGCAGAATTCGGTACTGTTTATCTTTTCTTCAAGCTTAAAAACGATCCGTGGGACAAAGTGGAATTCAGAAATGCACTTCTCGAGGCAATAAATTATGACAAGCTCAGGGAAAATTCAGGAGTAAAGGCAGAAACCCTTATTTACCCTCTTGTCGGATATCCAAAAGTAACTGGCATAAATGATTATGATTCTCAGGATGCACTTGAGATGATGAATTCAGCACGCAAAAAATACAACATTCCATTGGATAAAAAACTTAAAATTATTTTTGCACTTACAACGGATGATTATTACAAAAAATGGGTGGATGTTCTGAAGGAAGCATGGGAGCCACTTGGTGTTGAAATTGAAATTCAAAACACGACGGCAGAAAGATATAACGCATCAATTGCATCATGGAATGCAGATTTGTTTTTCTATTCATGGATAGGTGATTTTGCAGACCCGCTTGCTTTTCTTGAGTTGTTCCGTGGAGAATCATCATTGAATCTGTCAAATTATAAAAATGAAGAATATGACTCGCTGCTTGTACAGGCATCAAGGCTTGACGACATCAATGAACAATACAAATGCATGTCGAAGGCTGAGCAGATTCTTTTGGACGAAAGCATGATAATACCAGTGTCACATCCTCTTGCGGCACATTTAATAAATCTAAATGATATTGGCGGATGGAAGACAAACGCACTTGACTTGCACCCATTGAAATACATGTTTGTACGGCCAAGCACAAAAATGAATCTTCCAAATCTTGTAATGCTCAGGAAAAACTATTTATGAAAAAAACAATATTGACGATAACGGCTTTTTTGATGCTTATCTCCTCTTGCAATAAAAAATCAGCAGTTCTTCCAAAAGAAAAAATGATAAGCAAAAGTTGCCATACTTGGTATTATTTCACAGATTCCGACATAGAAGAGACAACTCATCCAGAAGAAGTCCCGGAAGCTTTTGAAAGACCTTGGACTGAGGCTGTCAGATTGTCATGTGCGGCAAATACGATACCTTCTTCAGGTTCTGTTCTTGAAAATCAGGAATACATGGCATATGGACTTTTAAATAAGGTTGGCATTGTGGGATTTAAGGAAAACGGCATTGAAATCTTCAGGGACAGCTCGCTTTTCACAAACGATTCCATAGATTCAATTATTTTTTCAGGCGGAAAACCGGTTTTCTATCTTTACAGAAGTTCTTTTTTCAATCCAAACGTAAACAAGGAACTGCCTTCCATTCATGCATCAAGACCATTTCTTGTGGAATTTGCGCCGAAAGAAAAAATATGCTATCCGCTCGTAACTTATGGAAACTTAAATTTGGACGGAAATTCTGAAATAACAGGATATTTTTGGAATGGCAAGACATGGATATGTTCCGCAAAGAAATCCGTGCCTTCAGGTTATGAATTTTCATATTTCTCATGGGAACCGCTTATTCCGCTCGCAGATTTAAGGCCTGCAATGGGACAGGAGACTTTCCTTTTCAATTCAATTTCAGAAGATGAATTCAAGGAAACTTACAAGCCTTACATGTTCAACAATGCACCGGAAGAATTGAAAATACTTTTGAGTACGCTTCCAAAAGACCTTTCATTTTTCATAGACTGGAGAGATGATTCAGGAATAAGTCCGTTATGCTACGCATATATCATTGATGACAACGCACCTCCATTCAAGGCAAAAGCATGCATGGCACCTTTGAGCGGATATTCTGCGGCAGTATTCTCAGACGGTACAACATACATACACAAGCTGGATACAGGAAAAGAAACGCTCAAGGCATTCAGGCTCCCAAAACTACCACAAGGTTTTGTCTACGAAGAAATCTGCATTGCAGGAAACACGATGTATGTTTCATGGGAAGAGTCAAACTTTTACATGACAGGGCGCTCAGGACTTATCAAGGTGGACTTAAAGGAAATAAACTAGAAAAAAGTTCCATTACCTAAAAAATCCTGAGTGATTGCATTCATTCAGGACAACATGTTACTTTAAGTCTGTCTTTGTAAAAGTGCCATTTGCAATTTTTTCCATTATGCGGCTTTTGTTAAAATTCCATACAGATTTTTCTGATTTTGAGCATTCATCCATAAATCGTTTCCAGTTAAATCTGCAAAGGAATTCTTTTTTTTCATTCGGAGAACCTCTGGAACTAAGCATTAGTGTATAGAGGACTTCTGCGGCAAATCCATTTTTTTCGGTCAAATCCGTTGAATAAGGATATATCGTACCGACAGGATTTTTTTCACCTTTTTTATATGCAATAACCGGCACTGCATAATTTTTTTCAAGTTCCGTACAAAAAGAATCTGCGTCCGTAAGACTTCTCGTTTCTTTCTGAGCGTCATTTGCATAAAAAACATTCCAGTCAGTTTCCTCTGGAAGATTAAATTTTACGACTTCATCAAAAGAAATATCTTCCCTCAATGAGCATGAAACAAATGTTGCAAGAAACATGACCATATAAATTCCAATTTGACAAAAATAAATGTATCGCATACATATATATATGCATTTACATCGCTATTTATGCAGCTTTACGTGGAAGATATAAAAAAAAATTGCACGCCTTATGGATATCAAGTTTAACACTGATTTATTCCCTATAGAGTAATCGGAACCTCCAATAATTGCAATTTTTAGAGATGTCCTAACGATGAATTGGATGACGGGCGTGCAATTCGAATCAGATGGTGAAAAATCAAAGCGGACTCTGCAAAATAAAATCCACAGAGTCTCCAAAGATTATGGTTTCCTTATTTGATTTCATTCCTGAGTATCTTACGCATGAAAATTCCATCAGGGCTTAAATCTTTTTCTGTCCATCCGCCTTTTCCAAATCTGTCAGCATTGAACTTGAGGATTCCGGAATCTTCACCCTTGTTGTTTACAGACCAGTTGGCCCACGAAATGTTATTTTTTTCAAGAAACTTAAGCCATGCAAGCGTTTCTTTTTCAAATACTCCGCCATCGCCAGAATCTTTTGTTGTACCCCATTCCGTAACAAAAACAGGTGCTCCATTTTTCAGTGCTTTTTTTACACGGCTCCTGCATTTTTCTCCATGAGAACCTGCATAGAAATGAAGCGTATACATTATGTTTTCCTGTCCCTGGATAAGGTTTTCGGAAGCTTTGTCAACATCCTGAGACCATGTGGATGTACCGACGATGATTATGTTGTCCTTGTCTATGGCACGAATTGTCTGAATCAATTCTTCTGCATACGGCTTGATGCAATTATCCCAATCGACATTTTTTCCATTAGGCTCATTGCAAAGTTCATAAATGATGTTTGGATATTCTCCGTAATTTCTTGCAATTTCTTCAAAAAAAGCTTTTGCAGCTTCCTTGTGGACATTTGGATCTCCGGTGCCAAGAATGTGCCAGTCCACAATCACGTACATGCCAAGCTCAAGGGCAGCTTCTATGGAACTTACAACTTTTGTTTTTATTACGGGATTGTTTACGTATCCGCCCTCGGTAACATACATTGCGGCACGCCAAAGCTGACAGTTCCAGTCATCACGAAGCCATTTAAGCACATCATAATTTGCATATTTTCCATGCCACTGAAGTCCGTGTGAACTCATGCCCCGAAGTTGTACAGGATTACCTGACTCATCACAAAGATTTGTACCTACAACTTTTAGGTGACCATAGCGTTCAACTACAGTTTTATCATTTTCTACTGCAAGATGTGTATCATTCGATTTTTCACTGCAAGATAGAAATCCAAAAAAAATCATAAGAACAGAAAGTAATTTAATTTTGTTTTTTGACATTGCAATTTTCCTCAATAAAATATTATCCCATTGATGAATGAATAAAGCAATAAAAAAAACATGTTTATTACGAATTCAATTCGTAAGGGCATCTCTACTTTTTAAAGACGCCCATAGCCAAGTGTAAGAAATTCTATTTTATGGTCTTACGGTAAATGCCAATACTGGTCTTACAAAGAAACCTGCATCTTTCCACGTAAAGCTGTCGCATGACGTAAAATAATGTTCATAAAAATTGTGTATGTATGTCAAACCGATTGCCATTGTCGGAACAGAAGGATCACAGTCTTCATAACGGAAAAGAATTTCTCCTCCGACTCCAAGTGCATTGAACGGTTGTTCTGAAAAATAATTTGCTCCAAAAAACTCATTTAAAAAAGCACAAAGCTCAAATGATGCATTTTCCGTAACAGGAATTCTTACAGAAGGACCAAGAAAAGCAGAAAGTCCCATTCCAAGATTTACATCCTCTTTCTCATCATCAGAAGTTGACGATCCGCTATTATTGTCATCATCCTCTGAATTAAAAAGTGCGTCATATAAGAGCTGCGAAATTGACAAATGCAAAAGCAATCCGCCTTTAATGGATGCATAATCTGAAAAATACAAGTTTCCAGTAGGTCCAAAGTTGAGCGTCACACGAGTATAAGAATAAGGGCCGTCATCATCAAAATCATTATGGTGCCATGCAAAATCAAGTGACATATGCAAATCTGGCATTTTTCTATAGTCGCCTGCATTGTATGGTACGACATCATTTTCTATCGATTTTTTTTCACTGACATTTACATCTGCATTCAAAGATGCATTTTCATCTGATTCCTGACTGACTGAATCATTTTCGTTTATTAAAGCACTTGTTTCATCGTGTATGATTGGAGAAATATTTTCAGCAGTTTCAGAATAGATGTTTTGTGATAAAATCATACCGATTAAAATAAGAAATGCAAATTTAATTTTCATATCATGTCCTAAAAATTAACGAAGATTTTGGCCGTTTTTTTGATACAGTTGCCAATAAAACATTTATGATAAAATGGGATGCCGCTAAAAGATTTTTAAAATTGCCAAATAGAAAAGATTTAGCCGACATGAGGCAAATCAAGGTGCAAAGCAATCGGTTAAATCCAATTAACGACATTAACGCGTTGCATTATACATATTTATGATTTTATGTCAATATGCATTTTCAAGGCTGTTTTCTTGCCGTAAAAGTTTGCAAAAACAAAGGGTTTTCATGTGTCAATTTTGCTTTCAATTCTTAATTTTTTCTGTAAAGCATGGAAGGTCTTCCGCCAGTTTCATAATTGACGGTTTCTTCAAGAGTTCTTTCCCCCACAAGATAATTCAAGTAATGTCTGATTGTAACAATTGATATGCCGATTTTTTCCGCAATTTTGTCAACTGTCTGCCATCCATCGTTTTCATCAAAATATTCAAGAATTGTTCCGAGTGTCTTTTTCTGTATGCCTTTGGGAAGATTTTCATTTTTCTTCGGAATGGAGTTTGTAATCAGGCTGTCGATTTTCGATTGGTCAAGAACTGTATTTTGGGTCATGAATTTATGTTTTGCAATAAATTTTTCAAGCGACACAAGAAGGCGTTCCTGTGTAAAAGGTTTTACGAGATAATCAAGAACACCAAGATGTATGGTCTGGTCAATTGTCTGGGTATCGTTTGCGGCGGTAACCATAATCACTTCAGACGGAATTTTTTTGGCACGAATATGTTTCAGCGTTTCAATGCCATCAAGAACAGGCATGTATACGTCAAGCACTATAAGATCGATTTTGTTTTTTTCAAGAAAAGAAAGCGCCTCTTCTCCGTTTCTGGCAATGCTTTTTACTTCAAACTCCTTGTTCATCTCAACATAATGCCTGTTTATGTCTGCAACCATTGGATCGTCATCTACAATCAATACTCTGTATGCCATTTTCATTTTCCTTATTTCAAACTATGAAAGTTACCTCTAAAAAATTCGATTTTTAAAGATTCCCATAAAACTCTCAAACATTTCTTCTGTCAGTTTTTAAGTATGACCTTAATTTTACAGTAAAGCACGCACCTTTTCCAACCTCCGATTCAACAAAAATCTCACCACCAATGCTTTTTATAAGCTGGCTTGTGTGATAAAGGCCCACTCCGCGGCCGTCACCTTTGGTTGAAAATCCATTGTCAAAAATGCGCGACTTAAATCCTTCCGCAATACCGGGGCCTGTATCCTGCACGGTAATGAGAAGTTCTCCGGGTTTTGTAAAAACGCCTACAGTAAGAAGTTTGTTTTGGCTTGAGCTTGTATTCATGGAATCAAGTGCATTGTCGATTAAATTTCCTGTAATCGTAACAAGAGCTTCTGACGGAATTTCAATATCGTTTTCCAAAAGCATGGAATTTTCCCTAAAAGAAAATTTCACATTGCATTCGCTGGCCCTTGCAATTTTTCCGATAAGAAGAGCTGCCAGGGACGAATTCTGTATGTTGTGCATTACATAGGAAACGGTTTCACGCTGGATGATGGAAATGTTTTCTATATAATTTTGGGCTTTTTCATATTCTCCAATCTGTATGAGTCCAAGAATGACATGAAGCTTGTTCGTAAAATCATGATTGTTTGCACGCATTGAGTCTACAAGGAATTTGGTTCCCTCGAAATCTTCCGTAAAACTTATGAACTCCCTTTTTATTTTTTTTGAAATTGTAGCACATATTGCAAGTTCAAAAAGAATTGCAGAAATCGTGACGATTACAAAAAGCAAAACGGTGTGCATGGTAACATTTCTCATGGAAGTCTTTAACGCAATCGTCATGATGAATCCTTCATATTTTCCATCTCGGTCATAAACTGCGGAATATGTTCTTCTCTGCGGACCTGAAGGACCGTTACTGTCTTCCGTAAGGTAATTTGTAGAAAGCTTTGAAAAATCAGGATGGTTTCCGTCATATTGGGTGTTTATGAGAACATGATTTGTATGATAGATTCTTGTATTGTTCTTGTTTACTATTGAAAAGATATCCACATCCGTGATGGCGGCAACAGTTTTATCCATATATGCGCACAATTCACTCTGTGGCATTTTTTTTGTAAAATTATAAAGCCTTGTAATCAATTCAGATGTATTTTGCAGGCTCTGACTGAATGCCTTGTCATTTGATTTTATGTTAATCAGCATGCCGCCTGAGCTTAAAAGAATTGTTATGCAGATTATGAGTGCAAGCTGCGTCCTTGTAATTTCTTTCCTTAAATGGTTTAAAGACCCTTTGTTGTTTTTCATGAAATAAAGTATATCACCAAATTGAGTAAAGAACATGGCTTTTGAAAGTAAAAAAAATGATGAAAAGAAAAAAGATTTTTTTATCTTTCAAAAAATTGTATGACTTTTTCCATTTCGCTATTATGTAAACCGTTAAGATTAAAACGGAAGTTCAGAAAAACGAGCCTTGAAATTGCAAGGCAAAGACACAGAAACTTCCTCAAATATATTACGATAGCGAGGTATTGAAATGAATTTTGCTCATCTTTTAGAAGCAGGAATGTTGATTTGTTTTGGTTTTTCATGGCCAATTAATGTTGTAAAAGCTTACAAGGCAAGGACTGCAAAAAGCACAAGTCTTGCATTCATCATTTTGATTACAGCAGGTTATGTTGCAGGAATTTCTGCAAAAGTCATCAACCATCAGTTTAATTATGTACTTGCAGTTTACGTATTGAACCTCATGATTGTTCTTTCAAACATTTTTGTTTATTTCAGAAATCATTCCCTTGATAAAAAAAGATCAGTAGAAATTTCCGGCACAAAAACAGAAAACAAGCCAAAAGTTGTTTACGCACACGAAGAGCAGATTATAATTGAAAATCCTCTTGAAAAGAAAAATGTTTCAAAGTCATACAATATCGCACTCCTTGGCGGTACATATGATGAAGAAATTCCAGTTGAAAATCTTGCAGAAGAATTTGCATTTGATTTTGACATCTTCAACAAGAGTACGTTTGCACTTTCACTCAAAAATGCAAAGGAATATTTTGAAAAATATGTTGCAAGCCTTAAATCTGACGGAATCATTCTCCACCTTGGAAAAGAAGATGCTGATATTTTCAAGACAAATCCTTCACAGTTTGACACTTTGTATCTCGGACTTCTTTCTTCAATAAAGATGCATAACAGAAACTGCCGACTTGCATTGGTTTCTGTAAGCAACACAAAAAACGATCCTTCAATTGATGAAATGAACAACCACATAAAGGCAATTGCACAGTCAGAACAGGCTGTATTCGTAAACCTTGAAAATGCAAAATTGTGGAATCCAAAGGCTGTACAGTCCGCAATAGAGTTTGCTGAAGGAATGGGAATAAAGAATAAGAAACCTATTAATGATGTTGCAGAAATACTTTACAGCTATGCTTCAAAGAACATTGTTGAGCATGATTATGACAACATGGACGTTGCAGTCTGATGGAGCTTTTACAACTGATAAAATAAAGTCCAAACCTTTTTAACTTGTGTTTTATAAAGATTGCGATTTAAAAAAGTGTGGTCCTGAAGGCAATATGTTTTCAGGATCTTTTTTGTTAGAATTTCAAGATTTGCGTTGTTGCAAGCAATTTTTCTTTGTGGTATATTTTCATTACTATGATTAAGATTCAAAAAATTTCCGAAGTTGAAAATTCTTTTTTTGGTGAGCGTGATTTTGGTGATTCCATTCAGGCTGTAAGGGATATCTTAAAGGATGTCAAGAATCGTGGCGATGAGGCTCTTCATGAGTACAGCAAAAAATTTGACGTATCATCTCCTGACCATTTTCAAATTTCTGAAAACGTTTTGAAATCTTCAGCAGAAAAAATGCAGAAAGAAAACCCTTCTTTATATGAATCTCTCTGCTATTCAAGAGATCTTGCCCTTAAATTTGCAAAAAAGCAAAGGGAGTCTTTTGATGATTTTGAAGAAGAAATAGCACCCGGAGTATTTACCGGACAGAAAAACATTCCTGTAGAAAAAGCAGGTCTTTATGTTCCGGCAGGAAGATTTGCCCTTGTTTCTACAGTAGTCATGACAACGTGCCCGGCAATTGCAGCAGGTGTAAAGGATGTCGTGCTCTGTACGCCTCCAAGAAAGCATCCTGATGGCTCAAACGAACCTTATGCGGATGAAAACATCATGGCGGCAGCATATATTTGTGGCGTGAGAAAGGTTTTTGCATGTGGTGGAAGCCAGGCAATTGCAGCTATGGCTTTTGGAACTGAAACAATTCCTGCAGTAGACGTAATTGTTGGGCCTGGAAACAAATTTGTTGCAGAGGCAAAACGACTTGTGTACGGAACAGTCGGAATAGACATGATTGCAGGTCCTACGGAAGTATTCGTCATTGCGGACAAAAGTGCAAATCCTTCTTGGGTTGCAGCAGATCTTCTTGCACAGGCAGAACATGATGTTGTCGCACAGCCTGTAATGGCCACCGACAGCATGGAACTTGCCTTAAATGTTCAAAAAGAAATTGAAAGACAGCTTGAGTCGCTCGAGACAAAAAATACAGCCATGCAGAGCATTGAGAATTTTGGACGAATCATCGTGACTGAAAATCTTTTGCAGGCTGCAGAACTTGCAAACAAAAAAGCGCCAGAGCACCTTGAACTTGCAATGGAAGACGGTAAAGAAAGGGATGAAATACAGTCCATTGTCCACAACTACGGAAGTCTTTTCATTGGTCATGGAGCCGCAGAAGTATTCGGTGACTATGCCGCAGGACTCAACCACACTCTCCCTACATCAGGAAGCGCAAGGTTTACAGGCGGACTTAGCGTCAGAGTTTTCATAAAAACCGTTACAACACTTCGTACAATTGACGGCAGTGAAGGTGCAAAAAAATCAGCAGTTGCAGCAGGATTCCTTGGCGATGCAGAAGGACTTGCCGCACACGCAAAGGCTGCGAGAATAAGGCTCGGAAATTAAACCTTAAACAAACCTCTAAAATGAGACGTTCCAAGACTTGTAATTTCAAGGCTTGGAACTTTTTTTTAGATTGAATATCGAGTTTTGAAAAATGATGATTTTTATGACCATTAGGTCTGTCGAAATGACAACTTTATTAATTATTGAAAATTCCACAAACGGTATCCTGAGCTTGTCGAATTCTCAATCACTGTAATATTAAAGTTCTTTCATAAAAATTTAAAAAATCGAAATTGAACCCAATACCCGAAAATCAGTTACAAAAAATGTTGCCAAGATTGGGGATTGCAAAATTTGCGTGAAAAAAACATTTGGATGTTTTGAGGGCGGTTTTGCAATTGAAAAGGTTGCATTTGCGAATTTGCGTTGAGTTATGCACAGGCATGCATTTGAGGCGGGGATTTGCAATTGGATTGGTTTTGATTGCAGATTTGCCGTAAGAGTATGCATCGGTATGCGTTGGGGGCCGCCACGGTATCATGTTGGGGCTGATTTTTTGACTCACGGAAATTTGTTTCTTGCAAAAAAATGCATTGCGGTTTTGGAATACGGGATTTTATTTTCTAATAAAGTTAGAAAATAGGGCACATTGTGGCTTTTTTTTGGAAGACATGCATTGGAATGCGTTTGAGGCTGGATTTGCAATTGAAAGAGAGGCGACTTCGAATTTGCGTTAAATGTTCACTGTCATGCGTTCGTGGCGGCCCTTTGGCGGTTTGCATTTCTGTTCACGGTTTTCTTGCCGGACATCTGTTTGCGTCAAGATGTTTTGCACTTGTGGCAGTTTGCATACCAAGTCTCGGATTGCGTTCAGTGAAACGGTTTGCATTATGATTCACAGTTGGATTTTCGTCATCGGTTTGCGTAACGATACTTGGATGAATTAAAAGATTTACCTGTCATGTTTGCGCAAAGGATTGGAGCAATGCCGAAGGCATTCCGGAACGCAGTGGAGGAATGGAGCGCTTTGACGCGGAATTGCGGAAAGCCTGGTTTTTGCGAATGCAAAAATGCGCCCGTATTAAAATTAAAAAAATTGCGGTTCTACAAAAAAATTGTAAATTTCAACACAAAAAAAGCCGAACGCGTTGTTTATTCAATTTTATGCATTATAATTTTCGTATGCGTATGGGGGATATATGATAGAATTTTCTATTGATGTTTGTAAGTTTATAAGTTTTAGTTATGATGCAGGCAAAAAAAGTATTTTCAAAAAACAAGATTGTCTTGCTTCTAATCTTTTCTTGAATTATGGAATTCGTGATTCTGTAAAAAGCATTATTCCACACGCAGAATCCATTCCTCCAGAATCAGCAGTCAACCGCTGGCTTGAAATTCATAAAATCTACGGAGAAATGCAGGCCTGAGAGTTTTAAGGTATTCTTTGACAGCATGAGATAAAATACATGAAATCCAAAAGTCTTGTAACACCAGACGAAGCCGCCTCCAAAGCATGATACTAACAAACTCTACGAAAACCAACAAGTAAAAATTTTTCAACCGCAACGTTTTCTTAACCCGTATGTTTTAGAAAAATGATATTCCTGAAATTATACTTTTTTTATAATAAATCCAAAAAAAAGACTCGAAAACTAGATAAATATAAATCTTATATTATAATTTAATAGTAGTTAGTCTGAAATTCGAGTTTTCTAAATCAACCGCAGGTTTAGAAAGCTTTGATAAAAATTCAAACTAATAAATCGAAATTCAAGTTTTTTTCTATTAGGAGGTTTATATGAAAAAATCTTTTTTATCTATTTCTTTGTTACTCACTTTGTTTTTAACACTGGGATTTGTATCATGTTCATCTTCAGACGATGACGATGATGATTCAGGTCCTGTAAAAAAAGTTTACTCAGATGGTTCCTATATTATAACAGAAACATTTAATGACGAAACAAATGGAAACAAAAAAGTTGTTACCTAATTACGATAAAGCCGGCAAAGAAGAAGGTAAAGATGTAACGACTTTTACAGAAAATTCTGACGGTTCGGAAGAAGTTTCTACAGTTACCATGAAAAATCATACTTACAAATCTGTAAAGAGCAAGGACGGAAAATGGACTTCAGAATCTAAAGTTCTTGTGTCTGTAGCTGATAGTTCAAAAGGCATAAAGTTTACAGTAAAGAGTCTTGGAACAGGTGAATCATGGAAGACAGATATGCTTCCTGGATTAACAGAGAAAAAAACAGGACTCCGCGTTGTAATTCCTAAAGATAATTCCATCCCAGCTGACAAGGATTACGAATTATATTTCCCATACGTTGATGAGGGAAAAGATTATGACTTTATATTTAATGGTACAACAGGAAAAGAAGTTGTATATGTAGAAGAGATAAAGGTTACTGCAGGCAAAGGAAAGGGAAATATTTCCAACGATTTTAATATCGACAAATGGAAAAAACTTACCCCTGTAGGAAAAATTGAGGATGTCAATGGTTATAAATATGCATACATAGGCTTTAAGAATAATCTTAAAGCTTCTGATTTGATTTTAAGTCAGGGCATTTCCAATCCAATAATTGAATTTGGATTCTGTGTTGGTTATAGTGACTGGAAAAAATCAATTTGGATTACAGGATGTATGCACGATTTGGATGATATAACCTTACAATTGGCAGATACAAATGCTATCATGTGTAATTATAAGGAGGTAGATATGAATGAAGTAAATAAACCTGAATACGATGGCAAGTATTTCTTGCAGATAAAACTTTATTACGAAATGGACGGTCAAACATATGGCTTCCAGACAGATTATCCTGAGAAAAAACTTTAATCTTAAATTTCTTTAGAATGATTTCTTAAAACCGGTAAGATGTACTTGCATTCTGCCGGTTTTTCTTTTTATAAAAGAGTATATTCATGCACCATAAAAATGTTCGTGCCCGTTTCACAAAATCTTCAATATATGATATTATTATTCGATATGGAAAAAAAACGTGCAGAACGCAACAGGACGCTTACGATAAATTCTGAAGAAATAGATGAGCTGAAAAAAAATATTGATACGCTGGAATCCATATCAAGCTCAAGAATTTTTTTTGACAAAACGATAAATTCAGATCTTATGGATGTGCTTCCCCTTATTCCTGACGATTTTGCAAATCTTATAATTATAGATCCGCCTTATAACCTGACGAAAAATTTTAACGGCATGAAATTTAATTCAATGAATGAAGACAGCTACGAAGAATATCTTGACTCCTGGCTTCCAATCGTGTGCAAAAAATTAAAAAGCAACGGAAGCCTTTATCTTTGCGGTGACTGGAAATGCACATCAGCCCTTCAAAGATCCCTTGAAAAAAATCTTACCGTCATGAATAGAATTACTTGGCAGAGGGAAAAAGGCCGCGGTGCAAAAGAAAACTGGAAAAACGGCATGGAAGATATTTGGTTTGCCGTAAAAAATCCGAAAGATTATTATTTTGACGTTGAATCCGTGAAAATGAAACGCAAGGTGATTGCGCCATACAAACTTGATGGAAAGCCTAAAGACTGGGACGAAAGTGATGATGGAAATTTTCGCATTACATATCCTTCAAATTTCTGGGATGACATTTCGATTCCTTTTTGGTCAATGCCTGAAAACACTGACCATCCGACGCAGAAACCTGAAAAGCTTTATGCAAAACTCATTCTCGCTTCTTCAAAACCCGGTGATGTTGTTTTTGATCCTTTTCTTGGGTCTGGAACTGCAAGTGTTGTCGCAAAAAAACTTGGCAGAAGATATTGCGGTGTGGAACTAAATGAAGAATACTGCATGTTTGCGGCAAAAAGACTTTTGCAAGCTGAAAAAGACAAGGAAATACAAGGCTACAGGGACAATGTTTTCTGGGAAAGGAACAGTCTTGCATTTCAGAAAAAATCCAATGCAGCATTGAGATAGATTTTTGAAATCTAAATTATGCCTCCATTTTTTTCATTCATTTTTTTTAGGAAAAACTTTGTATTAATAGTAAAATTTTAATATAATAGAGTAAGGTTTTGCTTTAATTTATTTTCAGAATGAAGGAAAAACATACTAAAACTTATTTGGAATATAGGGCATCTCTAAAAAACTAATTTTAGAGATGTCGCCGAGTTCCAAGACTTGAAATTACAAGGCTCGGAACGTCGCAATTTCAGAGAAACCTCCCAAAACTGAAGTTTTTAGAGGTTACCTATATCTAAAACCTAAGTTTTTAGAATTTATTTATCGAGGAGACATTATGCAATACGGTTATTTTGATGATGAGGCAAAAGAGTACGTAATTACGCGTCCTGACACCCCTACATCATGGAGCAATTATCTTGGTTCCACAACTTATGGTGCAGTAATCACAAACAATGCAGGCGGTTATGGATTTTACAAATCTGGTGCACAGGGAAGATTTCTTCGTCTTCGATTCAATTCAATTCCGATGGACCAGCCTGGAAGATATTTCTACATCCGCGATATGGAATCAAAAGACTATTGGTCTGCATCATGGCAGCCTGTAGGAAAACCACTCGACAAATACAAGTCAACTTGCCGTCACGGTACTGCATACTCCATATTTGAGTCTGAATACGCAGGCATCAAGAGCGAGACAAAATATTATGTTCCTCTTGGAGCAACTTTTGAGTATTGGAGACTCAAGCTTACAAATACTTCTGATAAAGAAAGAAAACTTCGTGCATTCTCTTATTGTGAATTTGCAAACCAGTGGAATACAACTCAGGATCAGGTAAATCTCCAGTATTCAATTTTCATCGTGCAGGGAAGAAAATTTTCTGACAACATGCTTCACTACACGATTCAGGATAATCTTTACAGGCAGCACAAGGAAAATCCAAACATCACGGATTACATGAGCCAGTGGATGGGTCTTGCAGGCGAAAAGATGACCGGCTATGACACAAGCAGGGAAGCATTCATTGGTACTTATGGAAGCTACAAGGAACCTAAGGCTGTAATTGAAGGACAGTGTTCTCAAAGTGAGGCTTTTGGTGACAATTCTTGCGGTACAGTTCAAGCTGACATTACATTGCGCCCTGGAGAGACAAAGGAAATCATGGTTCTTTTGGGCATTGGAGATGCAGAAGAAGGTGTCGAGACAATGAAAGTTTACGGCAACTTCAAGAAGGCTGATGAAGAATTTGAAAAGCTTGTAAATTCATGGCACGCAAAACTTGGAAGCTTTAAGGCAGAGACTCCTGATGATGACATCAACCATACAGTAAACGTATGGGGACTTTACAACTGTCTCATTACATTTGCATGGAGCCGAGCAGCTTCTTTGGTATACAACGGAGAACGTGACGGTCTTGGATACCGTGATTCAGTTCAGGATATCTTGGGTGTTTCTGCCGCAATTACTTCGGAAGCAGAAGAACGTCTTGTTCGCCTTTTGAGCGGACAGTTCTCTAACGGTGGTGCTCTTCCTGTAATTTCAAAGGACTTTGTTGCAGGAAAGCAGAAGATGATTGATGATGGTGAATTCCGTTCCGATGACTGCCAGTGGTTCTCCAACGCAGTACCTTGCTATGTGGCAGAAACAGGAAACTTTGATTTCTACAACAAGGTGATTCCTTATGCAGACAAAGGCGAGGCTACAGTTTACGGACACTTGAAACAGGCTCTTCTTTTCAATCTTGAGAGGATGGGTGCAAATGGTCTTCCATGCGGACTTCTTGCAGACTGGAACGACTGTTTGAAGCTTGGATATCACGGAGAATCACTTTTCGTTGCATTCCAGCTCAGACTTGGACTTACAACATATGCCGACATTTCAAAGCGTCTTGGAAAAGATGATGAAGCTGCATGGGCACTTTCTGAAAGAGACAAGCTTGATGCAAACATTCAGAAAAAATGCTGGGACGGAAAATGGTTCATTTGGGCCATCAAGGAAGACGGCACTGTTTACGGAACAAAGACTGTAGAAGAAGGACAGGTTTACTTTAATACTCAGGTATGGTCTGTTCTTTCAGGTGCTGCAACTCCAGACCAGATGAAAGCATGTCTTGAGACTGTAAAGGAACGTCTTGCAACACCTTACGGACTCATGCTTTGTGCTCCTCCATTTGTAAAGGCTGACAGAAGCATCATGACGTCTGTCGTATATCCTGCCGGAATCAAGGAAAATGCCGGAATTTTCAACCACACACAGGGTTGGGGCGTAATTGCAGAAATCATGAGGGGAAACGGAGACCAGGCTTATGCATATCTCAAGGCTGCCCTTCCTGCAGCATACAACACAAAGGCTGAGGTTCGCCAAAGCGAGCCATATGTAATCGGACAGACTACATATTCCACATTCAGTCCACGTGCCGGAAATACCAGAGTTTCTTGGCTTTCGGGAGCTGCTACATGGAACTATTATTCCATCACTCAGTACATGCTTGGTATCAGGCCTCAGTATGACGGACTTTTGATTGATCCGTGCATTAAGCATGACTGGGATGGATTTAAAGTTGAACGCAGATTCAGAAACATGAACCTTCACATAGAAATCAAAAATCCTGAACACGTATGCAAGGGAATTGAATATATTGAAGTGGACGGAAAGAGAATCGATTCAACAGTAATTCCTGTATCAAGTCTCAAGGATGGATGCAAAATCACGGCTTACATGGGAAAGAATGCACTTCCTGTAGTAAACGAAAGAATGTAATACATCGGGTCAAGGATTTCTCAACGCAAGGCCTTGACTTCACTATTTTTAGATTTTGTATTAAACACTGAACAAAATGGGCCTTTGAAAGTTTTTTCAGAGGTCCTAACTGCAGCAGTGCCTTTTTAATCTTAGGTGTCGCTTGCCTAAAATACGATTTATCAATTCTTTTTCAAATTTTTACTAAAAAAAAGCTAAATGAAAACTTTTTGATTGCAAATTTTTGCACGAGTATACACAAGCATGCATTTTGGGGTGAAATTTGCGATGGGAAAGATTTTGATTGCAGATTTCACGGAAGACTATGTATTGGCATGCGTTGGGGCCGTCACCCAGCCCCGTTTTTCAGCCATTTATTTCTGACTTTATTCGCTCGACATCTTGAACGGTAAGGGACGTATATCCTGCGATTGTTTCCAAAGGAAGATTGTCTTTTAACATGGAGATGA